>CANQDB010000028.1 GCA_947591175.1 uncultured Bacilli bacterium | reverse complement strand
CTTTTAATTTACAAAAAAATATGTATAATATTAGATGTGTTAGATTTATTTAATCTCTTTTGACGGAAATTATAATAGTCTAACACTTTTTATTTTGCAAGATTTTTATTTATAACTAGGGACTTTTCGTCAGAAATTTGGTACAATTAGATTGGTGATGATAAATGATAGCAGGTGTTTATGACATTAAAATTACGGGTCTAGGCTTTTTTCCTAAGACAGGTGTTATTTCAATTAGGTGTGTCGATCAGCAACTTTCTGGTAGTTTTGCAATGAATAAAAAAGAAGTTCCTTTTAATTATGGTACTTTTTTAGGAGAAAATGTCGAATTGGAAGGAGAAATTCCTTTACCTGTTGGTTCTTTACCTTATGTTGGTAAAGGAACGATTATAAATGGAGTTATGAATATGTCTTTTGAGACTGAAAAAGGAAGACTTATTGTCACTGGTAAAAAACGTGGAATGCCTGAATCAACCGAAACCAAGAAATAGGAGGAAATAATATGAAAAAATGGTTAAGTTTATTTGTTGTCGTACTAGCGTTATTTTTTTGTGTAACAGGATGTGGTGAAAACACAAAAGCAGGTCTTGAAAAAGATTGGGAAAGTGTTAAGGAAGAATATGAAAAAATTGAAGAAGATGCTCAAAAAGAACTAGATAAAATGGAAGAAGTTAGTCAGGAAGAAATCGAAGAATTAGTTAAAACTGTTAAAGAGAAATATGCTGAAGTAAAAGATGGTGTAACTAAAGAAAACGAAGAGGTTGCCAAGGAACTTTACAAGGCTGCTCATGAATTAGAGCTTTTAGCGGACAAAAGCAAAGATGCTATCGAAAGCGAAGCAGTTACTTTAGGAAAAGATGTTAAAGAATTTGTTAAAGATCACTATAGTGATGTCGAAAAAGATTTTGATAAAGTAAAAGAAAATATAGAAGCTGGTGTTAAAAACATCGAACAATTTACGGAAGAACAATGGAATAATTTCTTAGGTTTATTTCATCAAAACTAAAAGGGAGCATGTAGTGCTCTTTTTAATTTTGATTTAATTGACTTTATTATCTTTTTTTGGTATAATATAGCCAATTTAAAGGAGGGGTTGGGAATGAGTGCACAAAATTATTATCAGTGGGCTCTTGAGGAACTTAGATTTAAACCCAACATGACTAAGAAGGATATAAAAACAAGATATCGTAAGTTAGCAAAAAAATACCATCCTGATTTAAATCCTAAAATTGATGTTGAAAGATTTAAAGCAATATCAGTTGTTTATAACGATATTATAAGTGGTAAGATAAAAATATCTGCTTTTACAAAAGAAAAGCAAGGATCTAGTTTTCGTGACGTTACAAATAAGCAACCAAAATGTCCTAGTTTTGATAAGGAGTATTTAAAACAATTACAAATATTAATTCAAAAAAAGAAATTAGAAATCGAAAAGCTAATGGATTTGTCTAGAGTATCGACTCAGGAGTTAAGAGATATTGCTTTTGAAAAGTTTGATTTAGAAAGAAGAATTAAACAATTACAAATCCAAGAGGAATTATGTAGATCTAAAATTAAACCAACATTTTTGGGTGATAAAGTAAGAAAAAATTTAGCACTTTGGAAAAAAGGTAATCCTTCTAAAAAGGAAAAATTTAATTGTTTTACACAAGTTGGTATAGCAGCTACATTACTTTATATTACTGCTAACTTTCCTATTTTAATTTTAATGGAATTAGGTGTTTTTGGATATATATTTTATAAAGAAATTAAAAACCAAAAAGAAAATCAAAATTTACTTATTATTCAGTCGTTATTGAACGATGCGAACGAAACATTATCAATAACTAGAAAAACGAGTGAAACTCTTAAAAATAAAGTTAATAGTTATTGTACTGAAGAGAAAAATAAGAAAATCGAACTGAATAATATTACTAGAGTATTTGATTATCAAATGTTTGAAAATGCGAAAGAGACTACTTATTCAAGGACTAATTCAGAAAAAGCATATCAATATAAAAGATAAAAAGGATCTAAACGTGGTCCTTTTTTCTATTTAACTAACTATTCTTTTTTAGAAATACTATATAAATTGATAATTTCTTCTATCAATTAGTCTTGGTAATTTTCTTTGATGTGTTGGTTCATATCAATATATTGATTCTACTAAATCTCTAATAGTAGCTTTCCATATTATTACATCTAAGATTTTAAACTTTAAATCAAAGAAGATAATCATATTTTTGTATATTTTATTTTATGTAAACAAACTTTGCATTTGCTTGCTCTTTTATTGATAATTTTATATAATTAAAATAGAGATAACAATAAGCGAGGTTCTTATGGAATTATATAAAGGAAAATATTGGGAAGTTATATTTGTCGATTGGTGTCAAGAATTTCCGGGGCAATGTATTATATCTTGTAATAAGAAATCATTAAGTGATTTGTCTAGTGAAGAATGGTTAGAACTTGGTTTTATCGAAAAGGAATTAGAACGAGTTTGTAAGAAATTATTTGGAGCAACAATGTTTAATTTTACTTGTCTTATGAATAATGCTTATCGTGATGAAGAAACGCCTCATGTACATTTTCATTTTATTCCAAGATATCAAAGTGAGACTTTAGTGTGTGATAAAAAATATATGGATAAGCATTTTGGTTTCAATTTTTGGAAATGGGCTAATAGTAAATTAAAAAGACAGAAAGATATTTTTACAAAAGAAGAAAAATTAAGAATATTTGAAATGATGAAAAATGAATTTAATATGGAGGTAATGAAATGACAACGGTTTATATTGCTAGACATTCCCAACCATTTAGGGATTTGTTAGGAGATTATAAGGCTCAAGAACAAGAGCAATTAAAAAATGAAAAGAATCCTCTTAGTGCTTTAGGTGAGCAAAAGGCCAAAGAAATGGCTAGTATCTGGGAACTTAATAACATCGATGCTTTGTATTCTTCACATTATGTTAGAGCAATGAGTACAGCTAAATATATTGCGGAAAATAATAGTATTAAATTAAATGTTGATGAACGTTTTGGCGAAAGAAAATTTGGCGTACAAGATATGAGTGAATTACCTAAGGCGTTTTTTGAAGATCAATTAAGAAATTGGGATTATAAAGTCGGTAATGGTGAATCGATGAATGAAGTGGCAAGTCGCATGCAAGATGCTTTCCAAGAGTTATTAGTTAAGTATGAAGATAAAAGAATTATGATAGTTTCTCATGGTACAGCGTTAAGTGCTATGTTAAGTAAATGGTGTAGGATTCAATTAAATGAAGAAACAAAATTAATTGAGATTTATTTTAAAGATAAATTAGTTTTTGATGGTAATTGGTCTAGTCCTGAATTATTCAAGTTGGTTTTTGATAAGGATAAATTAATAAGTATTGAAAATATTAAATTTTAATTTTGGTGGTTTATATGGAGAAGTTCGTAAAAGTTATGTTTGGTACTACAAGTGGTGCTAAAAGTGATTTTGAATATAAAATAGATGAAGTAAATATTGCCAATAATTGGAATCCTCAAGCGGATAATCCTAACGATTTTGGTGGTTTTAATTATACAACTGAAGATTGTATTATAAGATGGCTACATCGTGGTTATACAGTTTACGAAGTTGAAATTCCGGATGATGCTGAAGTGGTTCGTTTAGAAAGGGCTACTACTATATATCGTTCTAACAAAATAATTTTACATAATCCTAAAAAGGTAGATGATGATTTAGCTCTACATTTTTATAAGATTTCGAATATTCCAGAAAAATCTTATTATAAGGCTTTAGGAGCCGTAAGTGTTATGAACTATCGGAATACAGCTTTAGCTATTATGAAAGATAAAATTCATAAAGAAAATATTGGTGAGGTATTAGAAGAATGGAATGATTTTATTTCTCATGGCAGAAAGGATGATCGAAAAGATAAAAATCAGTTAGTTAATGAGATTAATGATTTGTTAAATGAAATTAATAAATTATAAATATAAAAGGAGGGATATGTTTTTATGCCTAACGATATTGAATTAATAAAAACTAATTTTGGATATCAGTTTGAGTACACTTTAAATGGCAAAAAATATAATGTTGAAATTCATTATCCTAGTTCTCAAAGTTCTTATCATATCCCTTATATTTTGGCTTTTCCGGAAATACTTGATGAGAATTGCGTTTTAGCGGTAGAAGCCAATAATTTAGAAACAACTGATTCGACAGCGCTTCTTGAAAATGGCTTGCTTACTACTCAAAGTTTAGCTAAGAAATTAGAGGATTATAACGCGCCAGTCCTAGTTCCAATATTACCTAGTGCTCCATCGAAGACACCTTATTATCAACAACTCTCCAGAGAGTGCTTCGATTTAACTGAAGATGATCCTTATTATCGACTTGATTTACAAGTATTAAATATTATTCAGGAAGCTAAACAAAATTTGGCAACGAAAACTAATTTACATGAAAAAATATTCTTAAATGGCTATTCTTCCTCAGGTGTATTTGCTGAAAGGTTTTCTCTACTACATCCAGAAATTGTCGAGATGTCATGTATTGGTGGTGCTAGTGGAAGTATTCCTGTTCCTACTAGTCAATTAGGTTATCCTTTAGGTGTTAAAGATTACGAAGAGATTACTGGTAAGAGTTTTGATGCAAATGGTTATGCTCAAATGAAGTTACGTTATTATGTCGGTGAATTGGAAGACGCACGAAAGACCTCCGAGCGATTTGATGAAGAGGGAAACGAAGCCCCAATGCATGATATGAGTTACTTCGATAGAAGTGTTCCACAATCTGTAGGTTATGAACAACGAGTATTATTTGGAAAAAATCTATTGGGAAGGTCTCAAAAACAGATTGATTTATTACGTGATTTAGGAATGGACGTTACCCAAGAAGTAATTGCAGGAAGGACTCACAATAATCAAAATGGTATTGGAGTAAATGAATTGGGTGATCAAATTATAAGTGGTTGTTATAAAGAGGCGTTGTCTAATATGAAAAATGTATCTCGTGAACGTAGTTATATTGCTCTTTTTTCGAGTGAATTACTTGCTAAATATGGTTTAGCCTTAGATGATCAAGAAATAATCAGTTCATTTGTGAAAAGAGGAATTGATGAAAGATTATACACTGATACCAAAGATTATTATCATGATTTAAAACATGTCGAAAAAGTACTTACTTATACTAAAATGATTTCCAATCGTTTGAAAACGCCAATTAATACTAATTTGTTAATGTGTGCTAGTCTTTATCATGACATTGGTAAAACAGTAGGAGCATCTAATCAAGAACATGGTGAAGTTGGAGCAACTAGATTCGAGCAAATGATGAAAGGTAAAATGAGCGATAAAGATATTAAGGTAGTTTCCTTACTTATCAAACAACATGCTTCAGAATCTGATACGATTACTTTTACTGATGATACTTTTTCGGATGCTGAAAAGAAAGAAATCCAATTGATGTCTGATATTTTGAAAGATGCCGATGCCCTAGATCGAAATCGCTTAAATTATCCGGCTCCAATGGGAACATGTGATATAAATCGTTTGAGGACACCTGAAGCTAGAGAAGTATATTCTCTTAGTGACTCTCTTTATCAGGATTATTGTGAAGCAATTATTCGCGATAAAGAAAAAAATAGTGGTGTTGTTATACTTAATAATTATGAATTGTTAGAACAATGGATAGAGGCTTTTGAACGTGGTAAACAAAACATGTTTCATGCTTCATTAAATCCAGGAATAGAAGAATTACAGCCAACCGAAAGTACACAAAAAGGTTCTTATGTCTATGCTGGAATAGACCCTGTCAGTTGTTATACCATGGCCGCCTTTCGTGTTTCATTGATTTTTCCACGTGGTAAAGTTTATTTCGATGACGAAAAAAAGCAAAGCGTTAGGGCAATTAAAGAAATATTTGAAGGTTCTATCAAAGATACTTTAGATTCTAAATATATTACGATTTATAAATTACCTAATGAACAATTTCACAAATATACTGCTCCTGCTACGGCAGCAAGATCTGGCGAATGGGTATCTGAAGGAAGTGTTAGACCTGTTCAACAGGTATCATTTAAAGCTTTGGATTTATTAGAGTATTTAAAGCAAACAAAAAGATTAGGAGTTATCCAAGATTATTCTAAAGAGGCACAATTATCTTCTTTTATGTCTTCTTTCGAAATTTATGTTTGGAATGTTAAGCATCTTAAAGAAGATTCTCAAATATTGGATAAAAAATGGCCTGAAGCTCAGAAATTAATAGATTATTATGCTAAAAGTCCTGAAGTAGTGGAAACTATGAATAGGGTCAAGCAGGATTTAGACCATAGTATTGTTAGTTATATCGAAGACTTTAAAAATAAATATGGAAGAGAACCTGATTACGACAATGAATATGAGTGTGTTGTTCCAATTAGAGATCAATTCTATGAAAAATATTATGCTGATAGGAAAAATAAAATATTAAATTATGAAGTTCTCGAATCTTTAAATAAAAGCAATACTTCTACTTTAGAGGGTTCTCAAAGGGAACAAACGCAATCGTTAACTAAGGAATCACAGTTTGTATATGATGTAATGAGTGATGTAACAAGTAGATTACCTGATCAGTTAGGAAGCGAAGAATTAGCTGTCGGAATTGGTAAAGGATTAAATGATAAAATGCAATTATATGAAGAATCATCTTTTCAAAAAAAATGTATTACTAGTACTAAGAATGATGTCATTAATGCTTTAGAAATAGGTTGTGATAAAAAGGAAGAGTACGTTAACGTTGTAACGCAATTGACTGAACTTAGAACAACCCAAGATATTTCAAAAAAACAGGCGATTGAACAAGATTTGTCTAGTTTTAAACAGTCTAAAAATGAAAGTAAAGTGAATCAAGCTGAACCAACCAAATCTGGACAACTTATAAAGAAAAATAATTCAAGTAATAATCCTAATGGTGGCTTTGCTAATGTTTTGACAATTTCTCTTTTAATAGCCGTTATTTGTGCAATTGCTGTAGTTATGGTTTATTTGTTTGTATATAAGTGGTAAAAAACTTGTAAGGAGTGGACAAGATGACTTTTAATGAATTTAAGGAAGAATATAAAAAACTACAAACACCAGAAGAAAGGGATACATTTATAAAAAATAGAATTGAAGCTTTGATGGATAATTCTAAAGTAAAAAGAATTGGCCTTAATTTATGTGGTTCTTACAATGGATTTATTTCTCCTGATATGGGAGTATGTTCCAATGCTAGTGGCTATTTTGAAGATATGCATATGGATGATATGAATGTTTATAGAGATTTTATGAATTTTATCGACAACGATATAGATAAATATATGTATGGGGAACCTATGGCGATATATTCTATTCAACATTTTATATGGGATTATTTTGGTCTTAATGCTGGTGGTATCGTTGATAGATTTAATATTTATTGTGGCAATGAACCTGTTTCGATAAAAGAATTAAAAGGCAACGATGTTGCAGCTTGCTCAGAAAGAAGTGCAATGGTTCAAAATTTATTGAAGTTTTTAGGATTTGATTCTGAGATTGCATTTGGTAAATTAAATAATCATGAATTACACGCTTACGTTATTTTTAGGCCTGAAAATGATAATAATAGAATTTTATATGATCCAATGAATCCAGTAAAATACGAAGCTGATGGTAAAAATTATTATTGCCCTGGTATTTCAATGATGAGTGAGGAACAATACACACAATTAAAAAATGGTGAACCTTATACATTTGACTATAATTTAGTTAAGAAAATATATACTAGAACTTATCCTTGTAGTGAAGAAAAACGTGTTTATACATGTGATGAAGTAAAGTTTAAAAATGGTGAAAGAGATGTTGATTCAAATAAAATAGCAAAGTAGAAAGTATTAGATATATAAGGAACAATTGAAAAATAATTATCTAGTTAAAAAGTAGGTGAGTAAAGTATATTTTATGAAAGCCAAATTGATAGTAATTAATGATGAACAGGATTATCAAAAATTCTTAAAAAAAATAAAGTTCTATAAAACTTTTTTGTACCATAGAACTTGTTTTTCTATCAAAAATAGTAAGAATTTTCCCTATGTGGAATACATAACTGAAGCCTTAAATATTAAAAAAAGACGTGAACGAATTAAATATATTTATGATAGTTCTTGCAATATTATTGATGATAGAGTAGGAAATAAAAATATTTGTGGTTTTAAAAATGGACAGTGCTATACACAAAGAGGAACTAAATTATGTAATGGATGTTGTCGAAAATGTAGATATCAAAGTTGTCATGGATGCACTACTAAAAATCTAACTTGTAAATTGTTTAATTGTTCTGAGGTTAGAAAGAGATTTGATGCCATAACGTTCGATGATTTAAAATTACTGAAATTGTTTAGTTTAAAAAATAGATTAGTTATACAATCTGATTTCTTTGTTCGAAGGGAAGATGTTTTAAAAGATTTATATGCTTATACTTTGACTTATTCTGGAATTAGAATAATTTATCATCAAGTTAGGAATATAATTTATTTACATAAATTTAATAAAAATATTGTTTCTACTAGTAAATTGGAAGGTGTTGATATTTATGAATAAGGAATATTATGTAAAACAAGTAAATGAAAAATTAGAAGGAATTACAAAAACACTTATGTTGGAACAACTGGATAATTATTATGATATTTGTAATTATGTTTTACCAAAGCATACTTATAAAGTGGGAGATACTGTACATTTGAAGAAAGGGACTCTTTTACATGGTACTTATAAGAATATAAAAGGACTCGAAGAAATAGTTAAGTGTGGACTTATTTCGGGTTGGTTTATCGATGGAAGACTTTCTAAATATCCTAGTTCAGTTGGAGTATGGAATTTAAAACATGATCATTCTTTAAATGATTATATTAATTTTTATAGCGGTGGAACAATTTTATATAGCGGTATTTATTTTAAAGGAATAGATACTGGAAAAAATAAAACAGCTGTTATTCCATATGATGAAATGTCACATGTAATGGACGTTGTTAATAGATATGATTGCCATATGTGGGTGATGGAACAGACAAAAGAAGCAAGATTTATGCCAAGTCTTGTTCAAGATAGAGTTCAGATTGGTATAATCTTTGACGGTCAATCGAAGGAGATAAAAAGATTACTTAAAGGCGATATTTTATCTAAATCTATAAGTGATAAAGATGTTCAAGGATTTGTTAATCCAGATTATCTACATAAATTCTTACGTGAACGTAAACACAAGGATGATTTCTTTACGGATCGTGAAAGTGCTATTTTATTTGGCGTTCCGGCTAATTTTATCGAAGGTATTTTAGTTGGTCGAAAATATGAAAAAAATAAAAAGATGCTCACTAAAATAAAAGAACTTTTACCAAACTGTTATATTTGTAATTTAGATGGAAAGGTAATTGCTATTTAGTTAAGAAGGTTTTGTATATGGAACTAATTGAAGTTATAGATGACAATGGAAACTTTACGGGTGAAGTTGTGGATATAAAAGAACTTCACGATAGAAACTTATTGCACTATGAAGTAGTGGTGTTTATCGTTAATGATAAAAAGGAAGTTCTTCTTCAAAAAAGAAGTGCTAGTAAACGATTTAATGCAAACAAATGGGCAGTTTTAGCAGGACATGTGGATGCTTATGAAAGCATAGAAGATGCTGCTTTGAGAGAAATAAAGGAAGAATTAGGAGTATCGTTTGATAAACGAGAATTAAAGACTTTAGGTAAACATAATTTGACTTATTATTATTTAATAAAGTGTAATTTAAAAGAAGAAGATTTCGTGTTACAAAAAGAAGAATTATCAGAAGTAAAGTGGGTTCCTATTGAAGAAGTTATTACACGGATTATGAAGCGTGATGATACGCTTGTATTTAATGAATTTATGTTAAATTTATTTAAGAAATTAAAGTAGTTATTATCTATTATTTTGAAATATAAATATTACATTGTTATAATGTTATAGAGTACGAAGAAATGGTGGTATTAATGGAAGAAAGAAATAAGTATATAGAAAATTATATCTTAAATATGGGAAACCAGCTAAAATCATCTGGCATTTCCGTAACTGACGATCAAATAAATCATGTCATGGATAGATATTTATCTAGTAATGATTCTATTGAAGAAATTATTAAACAAATAGATGAACTAGTAGCTAATTTTGTAGAAGACTTTAATAGAAGACAACAAGAAAGGGCAAATTTAACGGAAAAGATGACCAAAATGCATGATTTACAAGACTTACCACCTCAATATACTGGTATAACTTTAAATAATCAGGATATAGATTTAATGTTAATTGCTGGAGCAAACAATTTTCAAGAATTACAAGAAGCTCTATCAAAAATAACAAATATAAATGTTTCCTTAAATACTTTAGAACTAACTGAAGAACAATTTGAATTAACAAGACAACAAGTTTATGATGTGTATCTAGATACATTAACATCTCGAAACGACTTTATAAAAAATAGAAATATTGAATTAACTAGAAAAATCCAATATTTAAAATATTCGGGTAAAATAACTCCCGAAGAGTCGACTATGTTAGATGAAATAATTTCTAGTTCTTCTGGTATCGATCAAATTGTCGAAAGACTTAATCAAACATTTAATCCTGAAAAAATTCATACTATATATGAGACTATTAGAGATTTTTCACCAATCGAGAAAATGGGAATAAAAAGTACTACTATCGAAGCCTCAAGAAATTTATTAGAACAAGTAAAAAATAATTATAATTCTATAACCATAGATGAAGAAGCAAAGTATGGGCGAGTTGTTCTTCAGGATGGAACTTTTGATTTTAAACATTTGCAAAAATCTTTAGATTTTGCTAAGAGTTTAGGTAAACAAGTAAGATTAAATACTTTATTATTTTATATGGATTGTCCAGAATCCCTATATAATTTAGAAAAGAATGAACAAAATAAAATTTTAGTAAAACAAAAATTACAAAGTTATGTTGATGCTACAACTAGATTTATAATGGATAATGGCTATGATCAAGTAGTGAGAAGTATTGATGTCTTCAATGAACTATTGAATAGACATGCTATGAGTGGAGATATTCCATATACTTATCGTGGTCATATAGATCAAAATGAAAGTCTATACGAGGATTTTGATAATGTTAAATCTGGGTGGTTAAAGCATTTAGAAATAGAAGATTTGTGTGATGTTATAACTGTGGCTAGAAAGAATATGCCTTCTACCGACTTTATGTATAATGATGACCATTTAACTGATTCTAGAAAGATACCTGCTACTGTTGAAATTATTGGTGAAATTCAAAGATACGAGAAAAGTCATGATACTAAATTAATAGATAGTATTGGAACTCAAATGCATCTTGATAATGATGTATCTAAAGAGCAAATAAGACAAATGATTATTAATTTAAGTCAATTTGGCTTACCAATAGAAATTACGGAATTTGATTTAGCTATGACCAGTGGAGTGGAAGGCTTAACTGATAAGCAAATAGAACAAATGCGACAACAAAAAATAAATGAAGTATATGAATGCGTTGAAGAATTAAGAGAACAGTGTAATATTAGAGGATTTACAATTTGGAGTAAAACAGATAAACAAAATTTTAGAGTTAATTTGGAAAATGAAGTACGTCTTGCAAGAGGCTTAGAACCAATTGAAACCTTACATGGTGGAGCTTTTACGGAAAAGATGGAATCTAAAAGTAAAAGTTTGGTTAAACAAAACAATTTCCAAGATTTTAATTATCATACGCATACCAATAGATGTGGTCATGCTGGAGTATCTTCTGACAATGAATATGTTGAGTATGCCAAAGTCAATGGTATAACGAGATTAGGCTTTTCAGATCATGTACCTGTAACAGAATTAGAATATCAAGATGGAAATCAACAAATGCATATTTCTGATGTTGATGAATATATTGCTTCTATTCGAAAATTACAACAAGAAAATCCTGAAATGGAAATTATATGTGGATTTGAAGCGGAGTTCGATCCAATGAAAGAACAATTCTTAGGAGAACTTCGCGAAAGAGTTGACTATATGATATTAGGACAACATTTTGTCCAAAATGGTATGCAACAAGTTCAACAAAAAAATAATCCGAATTATCCTCTTGAATATGCTAATATAGTTTGTAAAGCTATGGAAAGTGGTATCTTTGATATTGTTGCCCATCCAGATATCTTTATGCAGTTTAGAGATACTTTAGAAACAGATACTGCCAAAGAAAAATTTATGCAAAATGCCATTATCGCTAGCAAAGCTATATGCGAAAAAGCTAAAGAAATTGGTATCCCTTTAGAAATTAATTTTGGAGGCATCGATAAAAACGAAGTTTTGCAAGATGGTAAGGTAGCCTATCCATATTCTGAATTTTGGAAAATAGCCGCAGAAACAGGAGTCCAAGTTTTATATGGTGTTGATGCTTATACTCCGGAACAATTTGCTCGCATGTCTTCATCAAAACAACAAGCCGATAACATTATTGGAACACCTGGCTTAACCTTTGTCGCTAAAGATTATAGCCCCGTTAAAGCAAGAAAAAACAACAAAAAGTTAAATGAACTATATAATGCTGGACAAGCTAAAGCATTGACTTATGAAACGAATATGATTTCACAAATTATAGGAAGAATAATTGATAGAGTACCTGATGAAAGTTTTAATCCTAGTGATTTTGCCTTTATAAGTGATCAGGCTATTGATAGTTTTTCTAGGGATTGTGCTAAAAGAGCTTCTACTAGAGCCGACAAAACAATGGCTAAGATTGAAAATATATCTGATAGTCAAGAACTTTCAACTCAAGAAAGAAAATTTCAATTAGATAGAGCAAAATCTATAGTAGAGCATACTAGTGATACTTTATCACATCAACAAAAAGCCTTAGAACGGGCCAAACAATCAATAAAAACTGCTGTTGAAATGGGTTGTCAAAGTAAAAGTGAAATAAAAAATACAGTGGCTCAACTTACGGAAGCAAAAACTACAAAAAATCAAGAGAAGAAAAGGAAAATAGCGGTTCAAGTTCAAACAATCCAATCAATGGATAAGACAAATACTAATACAAATACTAAACAACAAAATAAAGGCCAAGTTTTAGTTAAAAGAAGTAGTCAAAATAAAAGTACTAGTAATCATGGCTTTGTTAATGTTTTTAACTTAGTATTAATTATTCTTTCTACTTGTTGCTTAGCAGTTAGTATTGGATATATACTTTATAAAATAGTCGTAGATTGAAAATATTACTGATATAAAACTGGAATTATTTTATTTACATTAACCAAGCGATATAGTATATTTGTGGCGAGAAAGTGTGAAAAGTTTTATGGAAAACTGATTACACTAGAAGAAAAAGATATTAAGATGCAAATCTTGATATAGATCTATCAAAAAAGATGGAAAAATGTTCTTTGAAAATAGTAATTAA
>CANQDB010000027.1 GCA_947591175.1 uncultured Bacilli bacterium | reverse complement strand
AATGTTTCTACAAACAAAGTTCACCTTTGTTTGTTACCTATATTATAAATCGTATACATTTTAACTAATGATTAACAGCATTTTTAAAAAAAAGAAAATATAGATTTACACGCTAATTTGACAAGGTTTTAGCGAATTAATTGTCCAAAATTTTATTCCAATTCCTCTATTGCTAGCATGAACCCAAATGATATTCTTTAAAATCTTGCCAAGCAAATTCTTATATTGCTTGTCTTTCAAGCATGGCGAATATCTTTTGCCTACTAGCAATAGACTTTCTCAATATAAAAATTGGTTGCTAATTTATTTGGCAAAAAGTAGGATAAATTAATGTGTAAATGTATAAAAAAAAACACTTATCAAATTGACAAGCGTGTTTATATTGAATTACTTAGTTTCCAAGTAGTCATCATAGCTCATTCGTCTATCGATGATACCGTCTTCGGTGATTTCGATTATACGATTGGCCACCGTTTGAACTAATTGATGGTCGTGGGAAGAAAAGATAAGGTTACCATCGTATTTGATAAGGCCATTATTTAAAGCGGTGATACTTTCCAAATCAAGGTGCGCAGTTGGATCATCTAAAATTAAGAAGTTGGGAGATGCCGCCATACATTTAGAAAGCATAGCTCTTGCCTTTTCTCCACCGGATAAGACGTTAACTTTTTTAAATACTTCGTCACCTGAAAAAAGCATACGGCCTAAGAAGCCTCGTAAAATAGTATCATCATTAACGTTATACCACTTTTGCATCCAATCGATTAAAGTTAAATCCGAGTCAAAATACTCACTATTATCTTGTGGAAAGTATGATTTTTGAATTGTCGTTCCAAACGTGATAGTTCCACTATCGGGTGAAAGTTCTTCAACTAAGAGTTTAAATAACGTAGTCTTGGCTACATCGTCAGGTCCTACAAGCGCAATTTTATCTCCTTTTAACATTTGAAAAGAAACATTGTTTAAAACCTTGCGGCCATCGACTTCTTTTGATAACTTTTCGACAGTTAACACTTCTTTACCCGAAGGACGTTCGACTTTAAAATCAATAAATGGATATTTTCTCGAACTTGGTTCGATCGTTTCAAGTTCGATTTTTTCTAACATTTTCTTGCGGGATGTGGCCTGTTTACTTTTCGAAGCATTAGCACTAAAGCGAGCAATGAATTCTTGGAGTTCTTTTATTTTTTCTTCTTTCTTTTTATTGGTTTCTTTCGCCTGTTTTAAAGCGAGTTGACTAGATTCATACCAAAAGTCATAGTTACCAACATAGAGTTTCATCTTTTTGTAATCCAAGTCGACGATATGAGTACAAACTCTATTTAAGAAATACCGGTCGTGAGAGACGACAATTACACAGTTTTCAAAGTTAATGAGGAAGTCCTCTAACCATTTGGTAGCTGCTAAATCGAGACCGTTCGTCGGTTCATCTAAAAGAAGGATATCAGGGTTTCCAAATAAGGCTTGGGCTAATAGCACTTTAACTTTCAATTTGGGTGCTAACTCTTTCATAAAGGCATAGTGAAAGGCTTCGTCGATTCCTAAATTATTTAAAAGGGTTGCCGCATCACTTTCGGCTTCCCAACCACCAAGTTCGGCGAATGTTGCCTCTAGTTCACCTAAACGCATACCATCGCTTTCACTAAATTCCGTATGGGTATAGAGTTCATCTTTTTCTTTACGAACTTCATATAGAGGAGCATTTCCCATTAAAACAGTATCCATGACACTATAGTCATCGTAAGCATAGTGATCTTGCTTTAGGACAGCAACTCGTTCGTTGGGTGATAAGATAACTTCGCCACTAGAGGTGTCTAATTCTTTGGAAAGGACTTTTAAAAAAGTCGACTTCCCTGCTCCATTGGCACCAATTATGCCATAGCAATTGCCTTTGGTAAATTTGATGTTAACATCTTCAAAAAGAGTTCGTTTACCAAAGCGTAAAGTTACATGGTTTGCTTGAATCATGGGAATTCCTCCTTTACTTTTTATTTGTCACGGAAAGATTCGTACCAATCTTTGACAGTGCCAGCTAAGTCACTTCCTAGGTCTTTTAGTAAATCAAAGGTAAAACCAAAACTTTCTTTCATAGTTTCAAAATCTTCTTTGGCTTGATTACAGGTATCTTCACCTACTGTTTCACAAAGTGATGAGGTCGTCTTTAAGTAAAGCTCGGCTAGCTTTTCTTTAACTGATTCGTAACCTTTTTTGATGGAATCTTTGTAATTAGGAAAGTACTCATCGATTTTGTGATCGATACTTAAAGCGATTTTTATAACTTGAAGTTTAGCACTATTAGTTAGTTGGTTAAAAGTGTAGCCACCTATTTCTTTATCGTAAAATAAGAAGTCAACAACTGTGACAAAACCATTCTTGATACGTTCTCTTATAGTTGGATTCTCTTGATTTACTTGGGCTGTTTTTAGATAGTCTTCTTGGTTTGAAAAGTACGAAATAACTTCGGCTTCATTTTGAAAATTAGTTGCGGGTTCTAGTGCTGGTTCATTTTGTTCACCTACTGCTGGATGGTCTTCTACAGGTTCATTTGGTGTAGGTTCTACTTGGGAATTATCCTCACTTGGAGTCGACTCAGTAATAGGAGTTTCTACTGGATCTTTCAAAGTTTCTTTATCAACAGGATTTGTTTGGTTAGAACTTTGAAATGATAAGGTCACTCCTACTGTAAGTGAAATAAGACCTACTATTAAAACGATAAATGAAATTAAATTATTTTTCTTCATCGGTACCACTTCCTTTGTCGCTTCTCATTATAGCATACTTTGGAACTGGTTTCAAACTTCTAGCCCAAACTTCTTCACCTATTTCAAAGATGTTTTCTTCTTCAATTTTTATCTCTTCTTCAAGTTTTTCTAAATCTTTTGTTTGACGATGATAATAAGTGTTTACCGATTCTCTAACATTGTAAGTTATGTTTTTTTCGATTGTTTGATGATCCTTGGTTAACAATAAAAGCCTATTCTTTGTTGTTTGTAAATCAAGTTGTCTAGTATTGTAGAGTTCTTGTAAAGTGTTTTTCGTAAAATCTTGGTATTTTTTGTTTTCTAAATACTCTCTAACGTAAGAACTATAAGATTTTGAATCAGTCGTAATTAAAAGGCTCTCTTTGGCTCTAGTCAAGGCAACATAACTGATTCTTCTTTCTTCTTCGAGTATTTCTTTAGTATTAGGTGGTGCCATATGAAAATAGACGACATTTTTAAATTCGTTACCTTTGGTTTTATGAATCGTGGCGAATGTTAAATAGGGTCTTTCTTGTGGTGTTTTTTTTCGTTCCTGGTAAAAGGCTTTAACTCCGCCAAGAGATGTGATATAGGGTTCCATAAAAGACAAGAGTTCTTTCTCATCGATTTCAGAATCCATCAAAAAGAAAGAAATTGGAACCTGTAAAAGAAGACAAAAGCGGCGAAATGGCAAGTCTTTCTTTTGTAAAGAAGTGTAAATCTTCTTAAAGGATGTTGTTTCAAAAGTTGCAAAGAAGGTATCCCAAGAAGTAAGTTTTGTTGACCAGGATAGATGCAAGAGATTTGTAATCTTGTGGGCTTTGGAAATATTGTATTCACTCGTAAAAAAGTCGATAAAGAGGTCAAGTTTTGTAAAATAGGTATCACTTTTAGCAAGACCAAAAAACATTTTCAAGAAATTGCCATAGGCTTGGTAACGATAAAGAATCGTAATCGGTTCGTTGGGAATATTTTCAATCCAGATTGAAACTTGTCTTGCTTCTTCTAAAAGGTTGTTTGCAATTTTTACTTCTACTTTTCCGAGAGACGGTACGCTTGCTTTGATGTCTTTAGGAAAGCGCTCGATGTTATGATTGATAAAATTAGAGGCATGATAAACCATTCTTTTAGATGAACGATAGTTGGTAGAAAGTTTTAATATTTTTGCTGTCGGATAGTTTTTTTGAAAACTTAAAAGTGGCTTGACACTCGCTCCCCTAAAGGAGTAAATCATCTGGTCATCATCCCCTACTACAAAGAGATTGTTTTGAGGAAGAGAAATGATTTCCAATAGTTCTAATTGTAGAGGGTTCAGGTCTTGAAATTCATCGACTAAAAGATAACGATAATGATTTTGAATATTTTTTCTAACTTCTTTTTCTTTCAAGAGTAAGAGTACTGCAAGATACAGCATATCGTCGTAATCGTAAAGTTTTTCTTCTTGCAACTCTTTGAGATAAGCTTTGAAAATAGGATAAAAATCTAGTTTTTGGTGATCTTTATAATAAATCATTTGGGTCCTATCCAAGAGTTTATTTTTTACTTCAGCAAGTTTTTCACGATAACTTTTGAAAGGGTCTTTTTCTTTGCCATAGATAAGGTGCCCTTGCTTACTGATGACTCGTTCTAGAAGAATATTTTCAAATTCACATGGGTCTTCACTATAAAATTCAAAGTCGGTGTACTGTTTTAAAATTTGGTTACCGAAAGAATGAAAAGTGCGAACATCTACTTGGATATTTTGTGGTAAGCGTTCTTTTAATTCTTGTTCGGCTTTTTTGTTATAGGTAAGGACTAAAATCTCCTTTTCATCGATTCCTTGGTTTAAGAGTGCCAGAACGCGGTTTATTAAGGTCTTGGTTTTACCACTTCCGGCTGGAGCTAGTAATAAAACTGGACCTTTCAAAGATCTAATTGCCTTTTGTTGATCTTTATTTAAAGATTCGATAAGGTATTTCTTATGCTCAGAAAAAGGTTGCTCCTTGGCTTTTAGAAGACGATACCAGGCTTCTAAATAGAGATGCATCTTGACGGCTTCTTTGTTGGTATGAATTAGTTCGGGAGCAATCGACATGTTGGAATAAGTAAAAGGATCATTTTGAATAGTTACTTTGATATTTTTATTTTTTAGTGGATAAAGCAAATGGTGATAAAGGTAGACGATGTTTTTTAAGAAATCCTCCTTGGAAATATCGACTACTATCGTTACTTGACTACTCTGAAAGTTTATCTTAGGTGTTTGTAAAAATGTTTTAAGGGAAATAAAATTCATTCCGCTTCCTTTCTTAGGACAGTAAAAAACATTGTAACGAATTATCAAAAAAATTGCAAATCGCACTTTTTAAGAATTGGGACATAAA
This sequence comes from uncultured Bacilli bacterium, assembly GCA_947591175.1. GTDB lineage: Bacteria > Bacillota_I > Bacilli_A > RF39 > UBA660 > Faecenecus. The sequence continues at coordinate 8,527 of CANQDB010000027.1, read as the reverse complement.
ATTAGGGGAATTTTTAAAATTCCCCTAGTGAAAATTAAGAATTGGCGAAGCCAAAGATAGGTAAAATTGGCGAAGTATGAAATTTTAACTTTTTTTAAACTCCTCCCTTTTCGCCTTTACTTCTTAGATATATCTTACGCAAATAGTCGACTGGAACAACGGTAAAGGCTAAGAGCATCATAATTTCAAATTCTTTTAAAGTGAGTCCAAATGTTCTAAAAAGTTCCCCACCATAATAGATAAGATAAACTTGAACGACGATAATAAATAAGATGACGAACATGAAAGCCTTGTTTTCATAAAGATGGGAAAAGAGGTTTAAGCGATGGGTTCTTGCATTGAAGCAGTTGAAGATACCCATAAAAATGAATAAACCAAAGAAAGCAGTTAGCAAATATTTATTAGTTAAATCAGAGCGAAATAAGGAATGAATCCAAGATGACTTAAGGAAAAAGATACAAAGAAGTGAAGAATAGATACCGGTAAAGAATATTTCGCCTAACATATAAGAATTTAAGATAGGTTCCTCTTTCTTTTTAGGTAGTTCTTCCATATATTCTTTGAGAGGTGGTTCATAAGCAAAAGCAATTCCTGCCAAAGTATCCATAATCATGTTAATCCAGAGCATTTGAATAACTGTAACAGGTGTCTCGACACCGATAAAAGGTCCGACGATAGAAAGAAAGATAGCACAAAGGTTGACAGTTAACTGAAAGATGATAAATTTCCTGATGCTTTTGAAAATGGTTCGGCCAAAGAGAATGGCTTTCGAAATCGATAAAAAGTTGTCGTCCAGAATGACTATCTCACTTGCTTCTTTGGCAACTTCGGTTCCACTTCCCATCGCAAAACCGACATCGGCTTTCTTCAACGCTGGAGCATCGTTTACTCCGTCTCCGGTCATACCGACGACTTTACCCATCGCTTGACTGATGCGAACTAACCTACTTTTATCCTGGGGAAGACTACGGGCAACAATTCTTAAACGCGGCAAAATAGACATTATTTCTTCGTCGGTCTTTTGATTTAGTTCGCTACTTGTCAAAATTAAGTCGTCATTGTTATTTAAAAGACCTACTTCCCTACCGATGGCGGTCGCTGTATCTTTGTTATCTCCTGTAATCATGACTATTTGAATACCTGCTTTTTGAACCATACTCATACCAGTAATTGCTTCGGGGCGAACTTCATCTTTAATGTAGACAAGACCTAGAAAGGTTAAGTTTTCAAGCTTTGAAGGATTAGTATTTTGATTGATGGCTACTGCTAAAACACGGATTCCCTCGGCAGTCTTTTGTTTAACATTTGACATTACTTGATGGTAACGAAAGAGATTACTTTTCATGCCACTTTCCGTAAAATAAGAAGTACAAAGTGGAAGAATTATTTCGGGACTTCCTTTTATTAGATTCCAAGTTTCATTATTATGGCTTATAATGGTCGAAGCATATTTCAATTTACTATCGAAAGCCTGATGGGAAAGTTTGATATATGGTTTTGTGTTTTTTGATGAAAAGAAATTAAGTAAAGCTCGATCCGTACTGTTACTTCCAACTATTTTGCCATCATTCGTGTAACTACTTTGGTTGTTGGCTTGTAGAGAAAGAGCTACTAAATCATATAGAGCACTTTTTTTCTTTAATTCTTTTTCATTACGATAGACTTGGCTAGTGTAAGGCTCAAAACCGACCATTTCGAGTTGGCCTTTCGTGAGTGTTCCTGTCTTATCGGTGAAAAGAATATTAACGTTACCGGCGGTTTCAATACCGACAAGTTTCCGAACTAAGACGCTATTTTTAAGCATTCGTTTCATATTAGATGAGAGCACTAAAGTAATCATCATGGGAAGTCCTTCGGGAACGGCGACTACGATAATTGTGACACTCAAAGTCAAAGCATAAAGAATATGCCCTAAAAGATAAGGAAAATTGGTAATTGAAGACATTATTTTACTGATATTAAATTGATTATCAATAACGAGAACGGAAAAAAGATAAGAAATCGATACTAAAAAAGCCCCGATGTAACCGATACGACTGATAACTTGAGCAAGGCCTCTTAAACGACTTTTCAAAGGACTTTCGGGGTTTTCTTCTTGTAACTCTTGAGCCATTTTACCATAGAAAGTGTCATCTCCTACTTTAAGGACTTGCATGTAACCTTCATCCGAATAAATGACAGTTCCTCGATATAGTGAGTTATGTTCATCGAACTCTCGGCTTATCTTAGCTTCCTTGTAGGCTTCTTTGGTTTCCCCATTTAAACTTGATTCATCTACCGCAAGGCGTCCTTCTACTAACATTCCATCCGCGGGTACTTTATCTCCTGCTTGAAGAAGAACTAAATCTCCGACAACAACCTCCTCGATGGGTATTTCAAATATTTTGCCATCACGTTTTACTTTACAGGAAATCTTACTAGATTCCTCTTGCAAACGTTTAAAGGCTTGTTCACTTCCATACTCCGAGATAGTTGAAATAAAAGATGCAAGAAAAATAGCAATGACGATACCGAGGGTTTCAAACCAATTGAAATCTTGAAACAAAAAGATTGTTTTGATAAGTAAAGCGACCAACAATATTTTAATGATGGGATCACCTAGGGTTTCTAATAACTTTTTAAAGAAACTGTCTTGTTTTTGACTATGTATTGCATTGGTTCCATATTTTCTACGATTTTCTACTACTTGGCGAGCAGTTAAACCTCGATTAAGTGATGTTGCTTCTTGTTTTTCCATAAGACAAGTCCTCCTAAAAAAGGATATTAGGAAGACGATGATTTTATGTCAAAAGAAAAAAGACCTATTTAGACTTGGATGGTCATTTGGTCTTTTGTAAAATTTAATAGTTCTTCGAGTGTTCGGTTAAAAATCTCTTTAGATGTGGCATCTAAGATAATAGTTACTTTTTCAAAAGGTGAAAAATAATGTCTTAAAAAGTAGATTAAAAATGTTGTAATTATGGTTACTGATAGTATTTCGTTGTTCTTAGAATTTACGATGGAACTTAAATCAAGATGGAGATTTGTTTCCGTTTTAGATGTGGTTTCAAAGAGGCGAAGTAAAGTTATTCTTAAATAGTCTTCTTCCTTGCCAGAGGGTGTGTTGAAAAAAGATGCAAGTGGCAAAGTTATCTCTTTGGTGGTCAAATTGACTGAACCAATCTCTTCCCCATCTTGGATGGTATAAGCATCTTGATTTTGGTAAGTTGTTAGGATAACTCTTTCTTGGAAAAGGGAGACGAGATCCAAAAAAGGGATTTCGCTTTGGTGATAAAGAAACGCTAGATACAAGAAATTAATATCCATCGGTAAGTAGTCGTTATCAAAGTATAAAGTAGTATTGTTGCAATATGGACAAAGACATGCACCACTCTTACTTTGTTGATGAATCATGTCGGTATAAAAGATTTGCTCGCACGTATAGCAAGCACCGAGGTTGTTGTTTTGAATCTTCGAAATAGAAGTATCGATATCTTTTAGATTAACTATTTCAGTTAACATATCAGTTAAAGTATAATCGGTTGAAGGAAGATAACTAGCCGGTATTTTTTGCATAGCGGAAACTATTTGGTAAATCGTTTTATCGAGAAGTTTGTGCTTTAAATACGATGAATCAAGTTTACCAAGATAAAGTATTTGGGTAAGACTTAGAACAAGTTCGTAATCATTTCTTTCGGTTAAAGGAATTTGTTCTACTTTTTTATACTTCTTATCATGATTTAGAGAAAGTGGCAAAGAAAAACGACAGTCATTTAAAAAGTTTTGTAATTCCTGTTTTTCTTTTTTAGATTTTAAAACTTTTTCATCAAGTGACTCCAAAAAAGATAAATATTTAGTTAACCACCAATATTTCATTTTCTTTCTCCTTGGTATAAAAATAAAACCCTTATAAATAAAATAAGGGTAAAATACTATAATGGCGGAGCAGGAGAGATTTGAACTCTCGCACCAGTTAACCCGATCTACACCCTTAGCAGGGGCGCCTCTTCAGCCTCTTGAGTACTGCTCCATTTTGCTTTTGCAAAAGGAAATACTTGTGCATTCCGTAGTTACCATATTACAGGATTTTGTCATGAATGTCAAGGGCTATCGGGGTTATTTTTGTAAGAAAAAAAGACAATTTCTGCCTTTTAGATCTTTCTTCCACATAGGAAACAAACAGTAGCATCTCCTGCTAACTTAGCACCACAATTTGGACAAACTTTAGTCTTCATTGCATCTTGTGGTAACTCTTTCGTTTCAGCAAAAGATGGAGTTACTGGATTAGGTGCTTGATTAGTAGGTTGATTGTCATTTGGTGTTTCTTCGCCTCCTATAAAACGAAAAGCGTTGGTGTCTTGCTGGTTTGTGTTAGCCATCATCGAGGTTGAACCAAAGGTACTAGCTACTGTCATATTTTGAGTGTTATCAGTAGATGGCATTTGATCTTGAATTAAAACCGGATTTTTTGAAGAATCGGGCGTATTATTCATCATCGGATTGATACCATTGTTAAAATCTTGATTATTAGTAAAATTATCAGTTAGTGGTGTCATTCCTTGACCATTACCCATACTAATAGGTGGTTCCACAGATGTAGTTTGATTCATCGAATTTGTATAAGCACCAAAATTATCAGATTCTTCCTTTGGTTGGGGGGCTTTATAATTATTACTTTTTTTCTTGTTGTGAATAAACATTAAGATGAGTAAAAGTAAAATAACAACGATAGCGCCAATAACGATATACATCATGGTATTGTTCGAAGGGATCTCGAATTCAAGATTTATATTATCTACTCTATTCAAGTCCCAAGTTAATATCTTTCCATCTTCACTTACTTCAGTAGCATTATTACTGATAGCTTTTTCAGGAAGCATTATTGTAAATTTAGCATCTACTGTTTCTTTATAATCAATTCCTTCTTCAATATCTTTTTCGTCGGTAATATTCATATTTAACTGATAATGGTTATCTTTTTTTGTAAATAGTTTGGTTGTTTCGATTTCATAGAAATCTATAAGATTAAAGTTAGCACTTGATCCTGTTACACTTTCAATATCTTTAATCTTTTTAGTAAAACGATAACCTTTATAACCTTCTGTCTCATAACGTTCCCTAATGAATCCAGCATGGATTATATCTTCGTCATTTTCCAATAGCATTTTCTCGACAAAGTCCCATTTCTGGCGATCAGAATAGGTAATTTCTGAAGAAGAATCAACATTCTCATCATCTTTTAGTAACGATGTTATCATGTCATCGTCCATCACATAGATAACTGAAAAATCCATTGATTTGTCACTTTGGATAGCCATGTTGTACTCCATTTTCATACTACAGCCACTGGTTAATAAGACGATGAGTAACAAGATTAATACCTTTTTCATTCTTTTCATTTGTTTTGCACCTCTACTCTATTCTTTATTTTAACACATATTACAAAAAATGGCAAAAGAAAAACTATCCTTGTCGAATAGTTTACTTTTTATCTGGTGACCGGTATGGAATTCGAATCCATGAATGCCGCCGTGAAAGGGCGGTGTGTTAAGCCACTTCACCAACCGGCCAGATGGCGCCCCAACTAGGACTTGAACCTAGGACCCCTTGATTAACAGTCAAGTGCTCTAACCAACTGAGCTATTGAGGCAAAATAAATGGTGGGCCTGGGAGGACTTGAACCACCGACCTCACGCTTATCAGGCGTGCGCTCTAACCACCTGAGCTACAAGCCCATTTAGATTGCTTTTTTAAAGTACTCTTTCATTCTACAATAAATTTATGACATTGGCAATACTTTTTTGCAACAATTGTAAGAAAAAAAGTAGTCTTTTTTCAAAATTGCATCCTTATTATAACAAGCAATTTCAAAGATTACAACTACTTTTTTATTTTTTTTGAATTATTTTGTGTCCGATAGAGAAGCATTTCAAACCCTTTATGATAAAGTATAAAGAAAATGGTACTTAGGACAATTCCACCTAAAAGAATAAAGAAATTAGTAGAACTCAATCTAACAAGTGAAAATAAATCAGGCAAGATAATTACTTCTAGTATGAAAACCGTGATCATCGATAAAAACAAAGCTAGGCGGAGTTTGGAAAAAGGATAAGAAACTTTATAAAGATGTAGGAATCCACAAAAAGCTGCTAGCATGACGGCAATTGTCGATTGTTCTTGATAATTGATGGCAAAATTTGGAGTTACAAATATATTTAGTAATAGTAAAGTGAAAATGCAAAGTGAAGTTGGAAAGGCTTTAGCTAACACGTTTCTTAAGAAACCACCTTTAACCCTATCAGTATTAGGTTCCAAGGCTAAGATAAAGGATGGAATACCAATTGTTACCATATTGATTAAGGACATTTGAATAGGCTCAAATGGATAAGCGATGGTCACAAAAAGGAAGAAAATTGTAAGAATGGTCGTATAAATAGTCTTAACTAAAAAAAGTGAAGCCGAGCGCTCGATATTGTTGATAGTTCGACGTCCCTCTTTGACAATTTTTGGCATCGAATCGAAATTGGAATCCAATAGAACTAACTGTGAAACACTTTTAGCAGCAGCACTTCCACTAGCCATGGCAATACTACAATCAGCTTCCTTTAAAGCAAGGACATCGTTTACACCATCACCCGTCATAGCAACAGTATGACCTTGTTTTTTTAGGGCTAAGACCAACTCTTTCTTTTGGGCAGGTTTAACACGACCAAAAATTGTGTACTTTTCTACAATTTTTGGATAATCTTTGACGTCAACTTCACTCATATCGATGTAATTATCGAAGTTTTTTACCCCTACTCGTTTAGCAATTTGACTGACTGTGACGGGATTATCCCCAGAGATAATTTTAATATTTACTTGTTGTTCTTTGAAGTAAGCAAGCGTTTGCGGAGCTGTATCTCTTATTTTGTCTTGAATTAGAAGATAGGCAATTTCCTCTACTTTACTCTTTTCTTTTTTAGCAAGGAGTAAAACACGATACTCTTTTTCATATTTCTTTAAGTCGATAGCAAATTTCTTGGTTGACAAAATATATTCGGGGGCTCCTAAAACGTACTCTCCTTCTTTAAATAGTACTTGTGACTTTTTGGTATCTGACGAAAATGGGGTCGTTTTTATTACTTGCCAATTAGTTTTAGCATGATACTCATTACGGATGGCTTCCATGGTAGGAGTTTGATCAACTAACGCATTACTCATGGCACTAAGAATCGTGCCAAATTCTTTTTTTGTATTATCACCGATAGGTAAAACTTCTTTTAGTTCCATTTTACCTTCCGTAAGAGTTCCTGTTTTATCGAGGCATAGGACATCGACTCTTGCTAACATCTCGATACAATAAAGTTCTTGGACTAAAACTTGATATTTCGAAAGACGAATTACAGCGACTGCTAAAACAGTTGACGTAAGTAAAATTAAGCCATCTGGAATCATACCAATTAGGGCTGCAACTGTATGAATTACCGCATTTTGAATGGTATTATCTGGTATTCGCATTTGACTTGTAAATAAACATATACCAAGAGGAATAACTACTAGTGATAAACCTTTGATAATTTTATTAAGCGAAATCATTAATTCGGAATTTAGTTTCTTTAAATACTTAGCATCTTTCGAAATCTTCGAAGTATAGTTTTCTTCACCAATATGAATACATTTAGCAAAACAATTCCCACTTACAATAAAACTTCCAGAAAGTAAAGTGTCACCCTTCGTTTTACGAATAGGAGTTTCTTCTCCCGTAATAAAAGATTCGTTAACTAGACATTCTCCCTGTTCAATGATGCTGTCAACTAAAACTTGGTTTCCTAAATAATAATGTATAACTTCGTCAAGAACTATTTCTTCTTCGCCTAAAATTACTTTGCGACCATCTCTAATTGCTTCGACTTTTGTCTCATTTAATAAAGAAAGCTTGTCCACCGTTTTTTTAGCCTTGATCTCTTGAATTGTCGAAATTAAAAGATTACAAAAGACAATACCTAGAAAAAGTAAATTTTTGTACGAACCGACAAGTAAAACAAAGAAACCTAAACTGAAGTTTAGAATGTTAAAAAGTGTAAACAAATGTGATAGGATTATTTGCTTGATACTTTTAGTAGGAACATCGGTATTATGATGAACTAATCCTTTTTGAATTCTTTCCTCTACTTCTTGAGTGGTAAGACCTATTTTTAAATTCGTTTCTTCCCTTTTCATTTCGTTTCCCTCACTAGCATTATTATAGTATTTCCCTTTTTAATTGTCTAGAAATCTAATCCAAAAATTTACGTTTCATTAAAATCATGTTATAATACCGAATGTGTGAAATTAAATATAAAAGGAGTAACTTGTTATGCAAAAGAATTTGAAAAAAACTATATTGGGTATAGTTCTCGTATCGTTTTTATTTCTTGGAACAGGATGCGATTTTGGTGGAGTATTTCTAAGTAGTAGTAATGGTATAAAGGAAAGCGATATGGTTGGGTTTTATTCTTATCCAGGAAGCGAATTCGATGACTACTTGGAGTTAAAAGACGATGGTACTTATTTCCGTCAGGTTAAA
>CANQDB010000026.1 GCA_947591175.1 uncultured Bacilli bacterium | reverse complement strand
ACAACAAAAAGCAACAAAAAAAGATAACTTTTTTCAAATTTTTATCTTTTTTCTAAATTTAACTGTGAATTGTAACAGTTTTCCACTTATCCACAACTATGTGTATAAATATAATTAACTTGTTAGTTATAAATTTTACACAATCTGTGGAAAAATAAGACAAATCCTTATATAATAAGGTTATGAATGGTGGATAAATTTGTGGATAAGTTGTTGATATCGTGTGGATAGAAAAATTTTTAATTTTTTTGCTTTTATTTTTTAACAATTTCGTTTAAAATAGAAACCATAAATTTACTTTTTTAGAAAAATAGGCGAGGGGAGTGAGAGCATGAATGTTGCCGTCTTATGGGATAACTTTCTAGATGAAATCAAAAAAGAAGTCACAACTCTCGCCTTCGAAACCTGGTTCAAAGATACTCGTCTTTATGAACTAAAAGGAGAAAAAGCTATAATTATTGTTCCTTTATTGATTCATAAGCAACATTTAGCTGATAATTATGGTGAAATTATTACTAATATATTGTATAAGTTGTCGGGAACGAATTACGAATTAGAATTTATTTTGCAAGAAGAAGTCGAAGAACAAAAAGAAATTGAAAAAAGAAAAGAAGAACAAATCGAGAGTAAACAAGAGAATTTCAATCGAATTCAATCGAATTTAAAAAAGGAATATAACTTTGATAACTTTATTGTAGGTAATAGTAATAAGTTTGCTCATGCAGCATCCTTATCAGTCGCCGAAAATCCTGGTAAGATGTACAATCCATTATTTATATATGGAAATAGTGGACTTGGAAAAACACATCTGATGCACGCAATTGGTAATTATATAGTAGAGCATTCCGATAAAAATGTACTCTATGTTACTAGTGAACAGTTTATAAGTGATTTTCGAGGTGTCAATAAAAAAGATGATAATGGTACAAACCTTGATTATTTAGAACATTTTAAAACAAAATATCGAAATATAGATGTTTTAATTATCGACGATATTCAAATGTTAGGAACGGCTACTAAGACTCAACAAGAATTTTTCCACACTTTTAATACCTTACATAGTGATAATAAACAGATTATTATTTCAAGTGATCGATCCCCCGAAGATTTAAAACTATTTGAAAGTAGATTACGAACTAGATTTTGTTGGGGCTTAACAGTGGATATTTTCCCACCTGATTTCGATTTACGAGTGTCGATTTTACGAAAAAAAATCTTAGGTGGTGCCATTGTTAAAGAAATTCCAGATGACGTTATCGAGTATATCGCTTCCAATATGCGAAGTGATGTTAGAACTCTAGAAGGAGCTATTAATAGACTTATCGCATATTCGGCTATGATGAACATTTCAGATATTACGTTAGATGTCGCGATTGAGGCTTTGAAAGATTTTATTAACAAAGGTGTTAGTGAAAAAAATAATATTCAAAAAATTCAAAGAATTGTGGCGGAGTTTTTCCGAATTGCTCCCGAGGATATGAAAAGTAAAAAACGAAGCGCTAACCTAGCGTTTCCAAGGCAGGTAGCAATGTATCTTTGTCGAAAGATGACTGATGAGTCTTATCCTAAAATAGGAGCTGAATTTGGTGGAAAAGATCATACAACGGTAATGTTTTCGGTAGAAAAAATCGAACGCGAAATGCAAACGAATAAAGAACTTGCTAACATGATAGAAAAGTTAAAAAAAGATATTCAATAAAGTTATCCACCACTTATCCACTGGATAAAATTTGATTATAATGTTTAGTGACAACAATTTTAAAAAATTATCCACAGTATCCACTGTAATAATAATAGAAATAAATAAAAGAAAGAAGGAATACATATGAAATTAAAAATTAAAAAAGAGGTTTTACTAGATGGTTTAAACAAAGTGTCGAAGGCTATCTCAACAAAAAACTTAATACCAATTTTATCAGGAGTTAAATTTGATTTAACAAAGAAAGGTTTAACATTATTAGCATCGGATAATGATATTACTATTCAAGTCTTTATTCCAAGTGAAGATAATATGGATATCGAAATGGAAGGTTCTATTATCATTCAAGGTAAATACGTTTTAGACATCGTAAGAAAATTACCAGATGAATATATTAATATAGAAGTAGTAGATGAATTAAAAATTGTTATCTATACTGAAAATAGTGAATTTAACTTGAATGGAATCGATAAAAGTGAGTATCCTAGTATAAGTCTAGAAGAAAGTAAGAGTCCTGTTTATTTAAAGACTAATATTTTTAAGGATATCGTCAATCAAACATCGTTTGCGGCTTCTAATGATGAATCTCGTCCAGTGTTAACAGGTATTAACTTTAAGATAGGTGGTAACTTACTAGAATGTAACGTTACGGACTCATATCGTTTAGCTCGTAAAGTAATAGAATTAGAAAGTCCTGTTGAAGATAGTTATAATATCATTATTCCAAGTAAGAATCTTATTGAGTTTAATCGAATTATAAACGAAACTGAAGAGGCAATTGAAATGCATATTTTTAACAACAAGATATTATTTAAATATGGTAACTTATTATTTCAATCACGTCTAATTAGTGGAACTTATCCTAATACTTCTAATTTATTGCCAGAGGATTCTTTATTAACAATTACAACATCGGTAGTAGATCTATATAATGTTATAGATAGAGCAAGTATCTTAACTAGCGATAAAGAGAAGAATGTCGTAACTTTGGAGACAAATGATAACTTATTGACACTTCAATCTAGTTCATTAGAGTTAGGACGAGCTGATGAAAAGATGCAAGTTCTTAAAAATAATGATGAAAATATTCGTATTTCCTTTGTAGCTAAATATATGATGGAGGCTTTAAAATCATTTTCTTCTGAAAAAGTCGATATCTCTTTTGTAGGGGAAATTAAACCGATTATTTTAAAATCGCAAGAGGATCCTACATTAGTTCAATTAGTACTTCCTATTAGAACTTATTAATTAATAATTTAGAAAGATTTAACACTTCTTTCTTTTTTTTTACCTTATTCGACATAATTAGTCCTTTTTCGACAAATCATAGTGGTATAGTGGTGTCGCAAATGTGTTATTTGCGAAAGGGGGTTCATAATCGTGAAGGATTATGAAATAAATGATGAAACACTAGCAATTATTGGTGTTTCTGAAACAAAAGCAAGAGTGGTCGAAAAGGATGATGAGTACATAGTGCAAAGGTCTGCATATGAAATCATCGATAATAGTTGTCGTTATTTTGGTAGTAGTTACGAAGGAAGGGTGGCAGGTTCTAAATCAATGTTAAACGCAAAATACAAACTTCCAATTGTCATTGCTGAGGCTCAACAGTTGATATTTTTTCCAACTGAGTCGCCGATAACTGATAACTGTATTTGGATTTCATCTAAATATTTTGATCATACTAGTAAGGACCGTAATAAGGCTCATGTATATTTTAAAAACGGTAAAGAAATTAAAACTAATTGCTCAAGTTCTTGCTTAAATAATCAATACGTAAAAGCCACTCTATTAGAATGTATTGTTAATCGACGAAAAAATAACTAAAAAAGGGCTAAAAAAGCCTTTTTTTGTGGTCTGAAAAGAAATTCTATGTTATAATAGGTATGTGTGTATAGGAGTATTGGAAAAAGAATAAAGGTGATTCTATGAGCGTTTTTATGCCAAATAAATGATTTTAACTAAAATTAGTCTTTTAAATTTTAGAAACTATAAGAAGATAGATTTAAAATTAAGCAAAGGTGTTAATATCTTTGTTGGAAATAATGCTCAAGGAAAAACCAATATTCTCGAAAGTATCTATTTGCTAGCCTTAACGAAAAGTCATCGTTTAGGTATCGAAAACACATTGATAAAAATAGGGGAGGAAAAAGCAAAAATAAAAGGTACGGTCAAAGATGATAAGATCTTTCGTGACCTAGAAGTACAACTGGAAAAACAACAAAAAAAAGTTTTGGTTAATCGCACTGAAATTCGAAGAATAGCCGATTATATTACTAATCTAAATGTAATTATATTTACGCCAGATGATTTAAATATCATTAAAGACTCACCACAAATTAGAAGAAATTTACTGAATATTGAAATGAGTCAACTATCTCGTAGTTATATTCAACTATATAATGAGTATAGTAAAATCCTAAAAAACCGGAATGAATATTTAAAGAGAATGTATATAAATCATTTGAGTGATGAAAAATACCTACATATTTTAGATGAAAAATTGATAGAAAGAGCGATTCGAATTTACCAATGCCGTCGTTCTTTTTTAGACCGCATTAATCAAAAAATAGGTGCGATTTATCAAAATATAACGGGTGTTTCAGGACTATCAATTCATTATGAACCAAATATTGAGTTGAGTACTTTTACTTCCGAAGAGATTACAAAAAAGATGCAGTTTAAATTGAGTACTAATTTTGATCGAGAACTATCCCAAGGTACTACGTTGTATGGGCCACATCGTGATGATTTTTCCTTTTATTTAGATGATGAAAATATGCGTTTTTATGCCTCACAAGGGCAACAGCGATTAGCAATTATATGCTTTAAATTAGCGGAAATCGAAATATTTAAAGAAGATACTGATACTATGCCAATTCTTTTATTAGACGATATTTTTAGTGAGATTGATCGAAAGAAAAAGAACAAATTACTAAAATATATCGAAAATGATATACAGACGATTATAACGACAACGGACTTAAAAGATATTCAAAAGAGTGTTTTACAGAATGCTAAAATATTTGATGTTCGTGGCGGTTTTGTTACAGAAAGGGTTGATTAAATATGGAAGAAACAGTTGTGGATACGACCGTTAGTGAAGAAACGGAATATGATTCGAGTGCGATTCAAGTCTTAGAAGGGTTAGAAGCTGTTAGAAAAAGACCTGGTATGTACATTGGTACTACCGATGTAAAAGGATTACATCATCTTGTCTGGGAAATTGTCGATAACTCAATCGATGAAGCCTTAGCAGGATTTTGTCATCATATTGAAGTTATTATTAATAAGGATAACTCGGTAACGGTTAAAGATGATGGTCGTGGAATTCCAGTAGATGTGCATCCTAAAACAGGAGTTTCGACAGTTGAGACTGTTTATACGGTTTTACATGCTGGTGGAAAGTTCGGTGGAGGCGGATACAAAGTATCTGGAGGTCTTCATGGTGTAGGTGCTAGTGTCGTTAATGCGCTTTCAAAATGGGTTGAAGTAACAGTCTATAAAGATGGCAAAGTTTACCAAATTCGTTTTGAAAATGGTGGTCATACTGTTAGTCCACTTCACGTAATAGGCGATTGTGATATTAAACGGACGGGAACGACAGTAACTTTTAAACCTGATCCTGATATTTTTGATACTGATATTTACGATTATGAAACTTTAAAGGTAAGAATTCGAGAACTTGCTTTCTTAAATCGTGGTTTATCTCTTAATATTCGTGATGACCGTGATATGGAAGATACGACAGGTGAAACGTTCATTTACGAAGGTGGTATAAGTGAGTATGTTCGCTTTATCAATCAAGAAAAGACTCCAATTCATGAGGATATCATTCATTTAAGTGGCGAAAAGAACGATGTTTTCTTTGAAGTTGCTATGCAATACAATACATCTTACAATACTAATATTTATTCATTTGTTAATAATATTAACACGCATGATGGTGGTACACATGAAGATGGCGTTAAAAGAGCTTTAACTAGAGTTATCAATAATTATGCAAGAAAGAATAACATTTTAAAAGAGAAGGACGAAAACCTTAAAGATGACGATGTTAAAGAAGGTTTAACGATGATTATTTCTTGTAAGCATCCTAATCCTCAATTTGAAGGTCAGACTAAAGGACGTCTTGGTAACTCGGAAGTTAAGAATCTAGCCGATAGTGTTTTTGCGGAAGGTTTTGAACGTTTCTTACTTGAAAATCCCGAAGAAGCAAGAACTATTATTGGAAAAGCAATCTTAGCAAGAAACGCTAGAATGGCTGCCAAGAAAGCAAGAGAAGCAACACGTAAAAGTGATTTAGCTACTACTAATTTCTTTGGTAAGTTATCTGATTGTAAGAGTAAAGATCCAACTGTTTCAGAGATATTTATAGTCGAGGGAGATTCCGCTGGTGGTTCGGCTAAAAAAGGTCGTGATTCGATGACACAGGCAATTCTTCCTTTACGTGGTAAGATTTTGAATGTTGAAAAGGCTCGTCTTGATAGGGCTCTTGGCAATGAAGAAATTAAAACTATTATTACGGCTTTTGGAACGGGAATTGGAGAATACTTCGATTTATCAAAATTACGGTACGATAAGATTATTATCATGACCGATGCCGATGTCGATGGTTCACATATTCGTGTTTTGTTATTAACTTTGTTTTATCGTTTCTTTAGACCGATTGTGCAAGCAGGACACGTCTATGCTGCTCAACCACCTTTGTTTAGAATTATGCATGGTAAAACTAGAAAGTATGTTTTAAATGAAGAAGAATTGGACGCATATATGAATTCTCTTCCTGAAAATGTTCGCTCACGTGCTGAAATTGCTAGAATGAAAGGTTTAGGAGAGATGGATGCTGAAGAGTTAAATGAAACTACTATGGATATTGAAAAGAGAGTTCTTCGTAAAATTACGGTAGACGATTGTATGGCTGCCGATGCTATTTTCGAAAAGTTAATGGGTGACGAAGTAGATCCAAGACGTAAGTTTATTGAAGAAAATGCTTGGAATGTTCAAAATTTGGATATTTAGGAGGTGTTGTTGAATGGATAATAAAGATGATTTAAATGAATTGTTAGATAGAGCCCAAGAAGATGCTGATTCAAAAGATGATTCAATAGCCCTAACACCTTCTCAAACTGAAGAAGAGGCTGTGGATAAAGTTGCAGTTAATAGTGATTTTAGTGGTTATTTCCATGAACGTGACCGGCTGGACCATAATAACATCGTCGATGAAGTTAAGACGTCTTTCATGGAATATTCGATGAGTGTTATTAAGTCTCGGGCTTTACCTGATTTACGTGATGGACTAAAACCTGTTCATCGTCGTATTCTTTGGTCGATGTATGAATCTGGCTACACTCCTGATAAACCTCATCGTAAGTGTGCTACTACTGTAGGTTATGTTATGGGTCATTATCATCCACATGGTGATAGTTCTATTTATGAAGCAATGGTTCGTTTAGCCCAAGACTTTAACCAACGTTATATGTTGATTGATGGTCATGGTAACTTTGGTAATATCGAAGGTGATGGCGCTGCGGCTATGCGTTACACAGAGTCGCGTTTGGCTAAGATTTCATTGGAGTTATTGCGAGATATTAATAAAGATACGGTCGATATGGATGATAACTTCGATGTTACGATGAAGGAACCTACTGTTTTACCATCACGTTTTCCTAATATTTTAGTTAATGGTTCGATGGGTATTGCTGTTGGAATGGCTACTAATATTCCCCCACATAATTTATCGGAAGTAATTGATGGTTGTATTGCTTATATAGATAATCCTGATATTGATACTCTTGGCTTAATGCAATATATTAAAGGACCTGATTTTCCTACAGGTGGAATAATTTTGGGAAATTCTGGTATTCGTAAGGCTTATGAAACAGGTCGAGGAAGTATTACTATTCGTAGTAAAGCGACGATTGAAGAAGCAGGTAATCACAGTAATATTATTATCGATGAAGTTCCTTATGGTGTTAATACGATGGAACTTAAAAATAAAGTTGCTGAGTTAGTTCATAATAAGGTTATCGATGGTATTGCTGATTATCATACGGATTTAAAAGAAGGCGTTAAGATAACAATTACTTTGAAGAAGGATGCTAATGCCCAAGTCGTTTTAAATAACTTGTATAAGCATACTAATTTTCAGGTAAATTATGGTATTATTTTCCTTGTTTTGGATGGTCAAACACCTAAGACTTTAGGTTTAAAAGACATTATTTCTAAATATATTGATCATCAAAAAGAAGTTATCGTTCGAAGAACTAGATTTGATTTAGCTCGCGCTGAAGAACGTGTTCATATCTTAGAAGGTTTACGTATTGCCTTAGATAATATCGACGAAGTTGTTCATATTGTTCGTTCGGCTGACACAGATGATGAGGCTCGCGAAAAATTGATGTCTCGCTTTGGTTTAGATGAGATTCAGGCTAATAGTATTCTCGAGATGCGTATTCGTCGTTTGACGGGTTTGGAACGTGGTAAAGTTGAAAGTGAACTTGCTGATTTACATATAAAAATCGACGATTATAAAGATATTTTAGCTAAACCAGAAAGGGTATTAACTATTATTAAAGAAGAAATGCTTGAAATTAAGAAAAAGTATGGCGATGATCGTCGGACAAAGATTGATATGACGGCTATTGATTATATTGAAGATGAATCATTAATTCCTGTGGAAAACACTTTAATTACTTTGACAAATCGTGGCTATATTAAGAGAATGTTAGTTGATGAATATCGTCTTCAAAATCGTGGTGGTGTAGGTATTAAAGGTATGTCAACCAATGAAGAAGACTTTGTGGAAAAAATGATTAATATGGAAACTCACGATTATATCTTATTCTTTAGTAATAAAGGAAAAGTATATAGGATGAAAGGATATGAAGTTCCTGAATTTAGTAGACAAAGTAAAGGTTTACCAATTATCAATTTATTGTCTGTGGATAAAGATGAAAAGATTAATTCAATTATTTCTTTAAAGGCTCAAGAAGAGGAATATAAATATTTGTTCTTTATTACAAAAAATGGTGTTGTAAAGCGTACAAATCTTGCGGAATTTGATAATATTCGTAGTGGTGGTAAGATTGCTATTTCTCTTAAAGAAAATGATGAGTTAATATCTGTTGGTAAAACCACTGGTAATAATGAGATAATTATTGGTGCTTCGAATGGTCGGATGGTTAGATTTAATGAATCGGAAGTTCGTATCATGGGTCGTACTGCTTCAGGAGTTCGTGGTATTGATTTAAGTGGTTCTAAGGTAGTAGGTGGCGAAATTATTTACAATAATGAAGATGTTTTAGTTGTAACGGAAAAAGGTTATGGTAAAAAGACTTCAATTTCTGAATATCGTCTTACTCACCGTGGTAGCAAAGGTGTTAAAGCTTTAAATGTTACGGATAAAAATGGTATGTTAGTTTGTCTAAAGGCTGTTTATTCTGACCAAGATTTAATGATTATTACTGATAGTGGTATTGTTATAAGGTTACCAATGAGTCAAGTTTCTACTTTGAGTAGAGCTACCCAAGGTGTACGTTTGATTCATTTAAAGGATGATCAAAAGGTTGCAACTGTTGCCACAATTGCTCACGAAGAAGATGTCGATGATTCTGATTCTTCTGAATCTATTAATGATTTAAGTGATAATAATGTTGTAGAAGAGTAGTTTTCAATAATTACTCTTTTTCTTATTTTTGTTATTAAAACATATGTTTTGTATTAATAAAAATATTTATTTAATATCTTTGATGTTTCACGTGAAACATAGACGATGAGTGAATAAAGTGGCTTTATTTTATTATGTATTCAAGATATTATAATTAAAAAATTATTTCCCGGGAAATAATTTGGATGAGTATTTTTATATTATTTTAAATGAAAACTTAATGTTTCACGTGAAACATTGACTGATAGTCTATGAAAGTTTATTTAATTTAAAATTTTTACTAAAAAAATATTGATTAAAATTCATTTTTTTTAATATTTAATATCAAATATTTAATGTTTCACGTGAAACATTTTACTATATATTTTAAATATTATTGGTTGCAAAAGATTTATTTTTATAATATAATAATGTCGATGCAATGGGATAATTGGAACCAAGTCAGGATCGGAAGATAGCAGCTTTAACAGTTTCATCCCATGTGCATCATTTTTTTGGAGTGAAATATTTATGAAAGACTATGAATATTATATGAATAAAGCACTTTCTTGTGCTATTAAAGGTTACCAAAATAATGAAGTTCCAGTTGGAGCTGTTATGGTTTATCAAGGTAAAATTATTGCTTCTGCTTATAACCAAAAAGATTCTATGAATAATGTTTTAAAACATGCTGAACTTATATGCATTGAAAAGGCTTCAAAAAAATTGAAAAACTGGAGACTAAATGGTTGTACATTGTTTGTAACTTTGGAACCTTGTCCTATGTGTGCTAGTGCTCTTCAACAAGCTCGTGTGGATAAAGTTGTTTATGGAACGCCTAGTACCAATAATAAAAATCATTATCTTGTGGATAAAATTTTTTCAGAAGTAGATATTAATCAATCTATTTCTTATGTTGGTGGAATTCTACAGGAAAAATGTGGAAATTTATTATCAGATTTTTTTGAAAAAAAGAGATTATAATCCTATATTTTCTTTTTTTATGCTATAATAAATGAGTACTTATCGTTTGGGGGTGATTGAATGGCATATCAAGCACTTTATCGTAAATATAGACCCACTGATTTTTCACAATTGGTTGGCCAAGAGGTTGTTAAAAAAACTTTACAAAACTCTTTAAAAAATGGAAAAATTTCCCATGCGTATTTGTTTTCTGGACCTAGAGGAACTGGAAAAACTACGATTGCTAAAATTTTTGCTAAAACGGTTAATTGTCTTTCAATAAAAGATGGTAATCCTTGTTTAAAATGTGATAATTGCTTGGCTATTTCTAATAATGAATGTCCTGATATTATTGAAATTGATGCTGCTTCGAATAATGGGGTCGATGAAATTCGAGAATTACGAAATAAAGTTTCTTTAGTTCCTTCTGAATTAAAATATAAAGTTTATATAATTGATGAAGTTCATATGTTATCTATTGGGGCATTTAATGCTTTACTTAAAACACTAGAAGAACCACCTGAACACGTTATATTTATTTTAGCTACTACAGATCCACAAAAAGTTCCAATTACAATTATTTCTCGTTGCCAATGCTTTAATTTTAAAAGAATTAGTGAAAATGATATTGTCAGTAGACTTAAAGAAATTTCGAAATTAGAAAAATTTTCTATCGATGATGATGTTTTAAAAGAAATAGCTAGGTACTCTGATGGGGGTATGCGAGATGCCTTAGGATTATTAGATAAATTAGTTTCTTATTCTTCTGATAAAATTACAATAAATGATTTTCGAGAAATTAATGGTCTTTTGAGTGAAAGTGATATTTCCTTGTTTTTACAAAAGATATACGAAAGTGATAATAATTATGTCTTGAATAAACTTGATGAATATTACCTTAATGGTAAAGATTTAATACGTTTTGCTGAAGATTTAATCTTATATATTCGTAACTTGTTAGTAAAAAAATATATTTCCCATGAAGAAACATTAGATGTACATTTTTTAAATTCTTTTGCTCTTGAATTAAATCAATTACTTTCTTTAATGAAAGAATCTAGCAATATTAAAGTGTTATTTGAAATTAAACTTTTGCAGTTTATGAATAATTCTGATTTAAGTTCTTCACCTATCGAAAAAAATGCTTCTAACGATAAACAAATGTTTGATGATAAAAAATCAGTTTCTAAATCTTCTGTTAATAAAACCACTAATCAGGAATCTATATCTAATTCTTCTAATGAAGAAAAAATGGATGTTTCTTTAGAAGATACTGATACAAATAAAAATTTAGTAGATGCTAAAAACTTTAGACAAATCAGAATAAACAATGCTCTGGCTTTAGCGGATAAAAAAGAATTGATTTGGTTGAAAGAACAATGGAAAAAAATAATGGATTTTACTTTAGATCGCGAAATTGGAGCAACTTCTTGTTTTTTAACTGATGCTACTCCAGTGGTGGCTAGTCCTAAAAATGTAATTCTTGCTTTTGAATATTCTTCTTTAGTTGAACATGGTAATGAGATTCTTGATAAAATTGAGTTTGCTTTTACTAAAATTTTTGATAAATCTTATCGTGTTGTTCTTTTAACTAACGAGGAATGGAAAGAAGAAAAGAAAAAATATATCGAAAATAAAAACAAAAACATAACATATCAATATCAAGAAGAAGATAATTTTGTTCAACCTGAAAAAGAAGATGCTTCTTCTGATATGTCAGATTTAACTAAAACAGCAATTCAGTTGTTTGGTAAAAATATAGTAAAAATAGATGAATAAAAGAAAGAGGGATTAATAATGAATATTCAAGCTATTATGAAACAAGCTCAGGCTATGCAAAAAGAAATGATGAAAGCCAAAGAAGAAATTGATAAAATGGAGTTTACTGGAGAAAGTTCTTTTGTTAAAGTTGTTGTAAACGGACAAAAAGAATTGTTAAGTGTAACGATTGATCCATCGGTCGAACTATCAAAAGATGACATTGAAATGCTTCAAGATGTTTTAGTAGTCGCTGTTAATAATGCTTTTCAAAAAGTTGATAAGATGACGGAACAAAAGATGGGTAAATTTGCTAATGTTCCAGGAATGTTTTAGGTGTTAGTATGTATCCAGATAGTTTAAAAGACGTAATTGAAGGGTTTCGTTATTTTCCTGGTGTCGGTGAAAAAACGGCAGAACGTTTGGCTTTTTCTATTTTAGAACTAGATGAAGAAAAGGTCTCTTCTTTTGCCGAAGCTTTAAAGACAGCTAAAAATAAACTTCATCCTTGTAAAATATGTCACAATTTAACTGATAAAGATACTTGCGATATTTGTGCAAATAAATTAAGAGACAAAACATTACTTTGTGTTGTAGAAGATCCAAAAAGTGTTTTCCTTTTCGAGCGACTTGGAACTTACAATGGTTTATATCACGTCTTAGATGGGCTTATTTCGCCAATGGACGGAGTAAATCCTGAAGATATTGGGATAGATAAACTTTTAACCCGTATCAAGGATAATCATTTTAAGGAAATTATTTTAGCCGTAAAACCTAGCATCGAAGGTGAAACAACGTCACTTTATATTAAGAAAATTTTAGAGGGTTTAGATTTAACCGTTTCTAAAATTGCTAGCGGTATTCCGATGGGAGCCGATATGGAATATATCGATGCTATGACTTTGGAACGGGCTCTTAATGATCGAAAAAATATCGAATAAAAATAGTATCTCTTCATAGATTTTAGTGAAGAGGGTGACACTAATGCTAAAGAAAATATTTGTTTTATTACGTAAAATTATATTGGGAGCCTTTATTTTATATGGATATAATTTATTGGCTGTTTCATTCAATATGGTAATTCCTATCAATTTAATTACCGTTTCTTTAGTAGGATTTTTAGGCTTACCGGCTTTATTTTCTTTAGTTTTATTACTAGTTCTTGTATTTTGAGGTGGTTTTATGACGTTTTCTGATTATCAGAAATCACAATCTGCATTTTATCATTTGATAACTCAGTCTGTTGTAAAAAATAATAAAATCAGTCATGCTTATTTTATTGAAACAAATGGTTTTAACGATAGTCTTAATTTGGCTATTTCTTTTGCAAAACTTTTAATTTGTACAAGCCATCATGAGAATTTAGAACAATGTTCTCTTTGTAATATTTGTCATCAAATAGATGCTGGAACTTATGCTAATTTTAAATTAATCGAACCTGATGGATTATGGATAAAAAAAGAGCAACTCCTCGATTTACAAGTTTCGTATAATACAAAATCAATCGATAATAATTATCGAGTTTACATAATTAATGGTGCCGACAAATTAAATAAATTTGCCGCGAATGCGATGTTAAAATTTTTAGAGGAGCCAGAAGAGGATATTATTGCTATCTTACTTGCTCCTAGTCGTCATCAAGTTTTAAAAACAATTATTTCGCGTTGTCAGATTTATTCTTTAGTGCCATCTCAAACTGATTTAGATATTTCTCCAGATATTCGTAGTGCAGTAGTTTCTTTTTGTTATATGATTGAAACTAAAGGACCTAAGACTATTGCTTTTCAATCGCAAATTTGGGATAATATATTAAATTCGAAAGAAAATATGGCTCTTGTTTTGGAGTGGCTTGCTCATTTTTACGAAGAAGTTCTTAATTATAAACTTCATAATGCCAAGAGTTCTTCATATTTTCCTGAA
>CANQDB010000025.1 GCA_947591175.1 uncultured Bacilli bacterium | reverse complement strand
GATTTAGAGAAAAAGATTTTAAATAAATACTTGGCCAACGAAAAAGAAATTATCGAAAAGTATTTAGTCGAGACATATTAATGTTTTGGGAATTAAGAGGAATTGTGCTATAATAACACTATATTTGAGGTGATGGTAAAATGAAAATGGACCATTTGTTGCAACTTTTGAAAAAAGGTTATTTTGTAGTGCCTCTTTATCTTTTTGAGCAAAGAGAAAAATTGTCTCTCTCGATGGATGAGTTTGTTTTTTTGCTCTATCTTGTTAACCAAGGGGAAAAGTTTCCGTTTAATCCTATGAAAATTAAAGAAGATTTGAATTATGAATTACCTAAGGTTATGGAGTTTATTTCGGCTTTAACAGAAAAGAAGTTATTAAATGTTTCGGTAGTTAAAAATGAAAAGGGTATTATGGAAGAATACGTCGATTTATCGTTATTTTATGAGAAATTGGGTCTTTTTTTAGCGGATGAGATAAATCAGCATCAAGAAAGTGATAGTACGAATCTCTTTACTAAGTTCGAACAGGAATTTGGTAGGACACTAAGTCCAATGGAGTACGAGATTATTAAGGCATGGCAAGATAGTGGAACGTCTGAAGAATTAATTTTAAGAGCCTTGAAAGAAGCTACTTATTATGGGGCTTTGAATTTACGTTATATTGACAAGATTCTTTACGAGTGGAATCGTAAAGGCTTTAAGACAGTTGACGATGTGGCTAAGAATGAGAAAATGCGTCGAGAGAAAAAGGAAAAACCAAAAGTTGAGACCTTTGATTACAATTGGTTTGATGAGGATGACGAGGATGAATAAGGGTGTAGTATTTGGGGCTTATTTGGACGAATTATATCCTAATGCTTTATGTGAATTACGTTTTACTAAAGATTACGAGTTGTTGTTAGCTGTCGTTATGAGTGCTCAAACGACCGATAAAAGAGTTAACTCGGTAACGCCTATTCTTTTTGAAAAGTATCCTACTTTGGAAGAACTATATAAAGCGGATATAGAAGATATTATAAAGATAATTAAACCGATTGGGACATTTCAAAAAAAGGCTCAGTTTATTAAGCAAATCGCTTATCGCCTAGCGACGGAACAAGGTGGAGTAGTACCCAATGATCGAGCCTATTTAGAAAGTCTTCCGGGTGTTGGTAGAAAGACTACTAATGTCGTACTTAGTGTCTTATTTGGAGAGGCTGCAATTGCTGTCGATACCCATGTCGAACGTGTTAGTAAACGTTTAGGTTTGGCTAAAGAAAAGGATTCGGTGCTTACAGTTGAAAAGAAACTTATGAAGGTCTTTCCTAAATCTTTGTGGGGTAAACGGCATCATCAAATGGTCTTCTTTGGAAGATATCACTGTAAAGCAATGAAACCTAACTGTCAAGAATGTAAAATGAAGGAAGAGTGCCCTTATTATAAAAAGAGTTTAAAAAAGAAGGTAACCGTACGTTAGTTATCTTCTTTTCATTTTGGTTTGATAGAAAAAGTAACTTCCGCCAACTCCGCCTGTTGCTAAAAGGGTAACAGTTAGAGGTAAGACATTACTTTGTTTTTCGTTTCCTGATTTTACTTCTTGACGTTCTACTTCATTTGAAAACTTATTGTAACCACTTATACCTGAGATGCTATTTTGACTAGTCGAGGAATCAGTACTATCTGAAGCAGGAGAAGGAGTTGAAGTAGTATTTAAATCAAGGCCATCTGCTTTCACTTGGAAAGGACAAAATAAAAGAGGACTTAAGAGTAATAGAGATAATAATTTTTTCATCATTTCACTTCCTTAGTAAATTTTATTCGCTAAGGAAATGGTTATGATTATTTTGTTGGATTATATGTGTCCTAATTTTGTTCTTTTCTTCATAAATTGTATTGGTGAATATCATGAGTACTACGACTTATAGTTTTGTAGTAAGTGGACTGGCAGGATTATCGACATTAATCGGCTGTCTATTTCTCTTTTTTAAGAACCAAAAAAAGGGCGTTTTAATCGGTTCATTAGGGTTTGCAGCAGGTGTAATGTTATGCGTGTCTATTACTGATTTACTTCCTTCTAGTTATGGACTCTTAAGGTCTTATTATTTTATTTTTCCAGCCCTATTATTTTGTGCAATTGCTTTTACTTGTGGGGTAATATTTTCAATGTTAATCGATAAGTACTTGCCTGATAATACGATGATTACTGATTCTCACGGTAAGAAATTATATCGAGTCGGATTGATTAGTATGTTGGCTATTATTTTACATAATGTTCCAGAAGGTATTGCTACTTTTATGACGACAAATGCCAATGTCTCTTTAGGTTTAACGCTAGCAATTGCTATTGCTTTACATAATATCCCTGAAGGAATAAGTATTAGTGTTCCAATTTACTATGCAACTGGAAGTAAAATGCGAGCTTTTCTTTATACTTTTATTTCGGGAATATCAGAGCCATTTGGGGCATTTCTTGCGTATTTGTTTCTAAGTCCTTTCATTAATGACTTTATTATGGGCTTGCTCTTGGCATTTATTGCGGGAATTATGAGTCATATTTCGTTTTATGAGTTGTTGCCAACTTCCAGTTCTTATGATAAAAAAAGATTAACTTTTATCTGTTTTGGAATAGGAGTTCTCGTTATGTTTTTAAATCATTTATTATTTGCCTAAGAAAAAGGGTGCTTATTCGGCATCCTTTTCTTCTATTGTGACAGTTCTTACAACTTTTGTATTTATCGTTTTATATTTGACTGTATATGTAATGGTGT
Organism: uncultured Bacilli bacterium; assembly: GCA_947591175.1. Classification (GTDB taxonomy): domain Bacteria; phylum Bacillota_I; class Bacilli_A; order RF39; family UBA660; genus Faecenecus. Next base: position 12,149 of record CANQDB010000025.1, on the reverse strand, counting down.
ACACATTTGCTTTGCTTGTATCTATTTTATCGACAGTTTTTTCATCTTTATCTTGGATAGTAATGGTAATTCCATTAGCTTTTTTAACTTCTTCGTAAATATCTTTTTTAGCGGTACTATCGATGATGCTAAGTGGTGGATCAGTATCAGTGAAAGTGTCTCCTACTTTAAGAGTTACATATTGATTTCCTTTTAATGAAACTCGATAAGTTGTTCCTGTACTTTCACCTGGTGTTGAAGTTGGTTTATCTGTTTTAATGGTGACTGTAACAGGAATACTTTGGTTGCCATTATAATTTTGGAAAGCAGAACATACACTATAAGTTCCGTCTGGATCAGCAGTTGTAAAGGTGAATTTTGTATCGGTCGTAAATCCTAATAGAGTATCTCCAAAGTATACGTTATAACCGAAGTCACCATAACTTGTGTTACCACTTGGGATTCTCGAAACTGCATTCCAAGTAAGAGTAACTTTATTATTTTTTTCATCGTATGAAGCATTTAAGTTAGTTACACTTTCAAGTCTTTGATATCTAGTTGATACTTCTGTTGGTTCAGTTCCAGCTTTGAAGTATTCGTATGTTATTTGATCTTGTGGTGTGTTTTCACTTGGCAATAGAGCAGGATTACTTCCTATTTCGACTGCTGATTGAACGACACTCTCAGGTGCTACGAAATCTTTACCACTCTTACTGAAAACAATGTTTCCTAAGGCTTTAAATAATCTACTTCTTTCTCTAACGGCTGTAATGTTAGTGCTATAACCATGTTCGATATCTTCATAACCGTACCACATTCCAATAGTATAATCAGGGTCATATCCAACAATCCAAGCATCATTTATTGCGTTATCTGGTAGAGAATATTTTCTTTTAGTGTCATCGGTGAAACTAGATGTTCCGGTTTTTGCTGCTACCACGACACCATCGACCTTAGCACCATCAGATATTCCTGAATTAACGGCTGTCTTTAAGCAATCAGTAATCATGAAAGCAGTAGCATCACTCATAACTTGAGTTCTTTCATTTTTCATCGGTACTTCTTCACCGGTTGAACGATAGACGATTTTCGTAATTGTATAAGGTTCTGTGTAGTAACCTCCACTTGCAAAAGCTGCATAGGCTCCAGCCATTTGAATAGGTGATGCTCCTTTGAAGGCACCTAGTGCATGAGCTTCATGTAAATATCCTTCATCTGGAGTAATTCCTAGACTTGTAACGAAGTTAGTAATTAAATTTTTATCTAAACTTTGGAAAGCTTTGACTGCTGGAATGTTACGCGATAAGGCGAGAGCAGTTCTTAAACTCATTTGACCCATATAAGATAAGTCTGAGTTATTAATACTTGTACCACTCGTATAACTCCATGGTTCGTCGACAAACTGTTCGTAAGTTGACCAGTTGTTGTATTCAATTCCAGGTCCATAATCGAATAGTGGTTTTGCGGTTGATCCTATTTGTCTGATAGCTGTTGCAAAACTGAATCCTCTTTTACCTGTTCTTTTTCTTCCGCCTCCAACTGCAACTAATTTGCCAGTTGAGTTTTCGACTACTCCAACACCACCTTGAGCATTTTCGTTAATCCATTGATAGCGGCTTGAAGTTCCATCAAAGATAGCATTGATTTCACGTTGCTTAGCTTCGTCGAGAGTTGTATAAATTAGCACTGGAGTTTCAGTAAAACTGATTTCATATTTGGTATTTAATTCATCTAAGACAAGGTCGATAAAAGCTTGGAACTCAAATTGATCTTCAGTCATTCTATCTCTAACTATTAAACTATCAACAGGAATACTATCAGCAATTTCGGCTTCTTCTTTAGAAATATAGCCATGACGAACCATTAAATTTAAGACGGTCGCACGTCTAGATTCAGCATTGTCAGGATGGGTAATTGGATTATAAGAAGTTGGGGCTTTAAACATACCGACAAGTGTTGCAGCTTCAGCTAAGTTGACATCACGGATACTTTTACCAAAGTAGGTTTGAGCCGCTTCTTCAACTCCGTATACGGTTCCACCTAATGGGTGGTTATTGACATAGAACTCGATAATTTTTTCTTTCGAATATTCTTTTTCAAGTTTGAATACTGACAAGTAGATATCAGTGAATTTACGGATAATACCTTGAATTCCTTTACTTGTCGTTGAAGTATAACTATTTTTTACTACTTGCATGGATAGAGTAGATGCTCCTCCCGCATCATCTTTTCCCAGTAACTGTTGAACTGTTGCTTTTAAGAAACGAGGAGCATCGAATCCATTATGTTGGAAGAATCTCGAGTCTTCGGTGGCAACTAAAGCATCGATGAAGACTTGAGGCAAATCTTCATATTTAACATTTTCACGTAGTTCGATTCCAAGGCGGGCAATTTCGTTATCACTAGCACTATAAATAATACTTGATTCTTTATTCCTTAAATTGTCAGGATTAAATTCTGGAGCAGTCGCGACTACATAGACTAGTAATCCTCCGACTGCCACGGAAGCTAATATACAAAGCGTTAAGAAAAAGATTGCAATTATATTTAAAACTTTTCGCTTTCGAGGACTCAAATTTAATTTCTTTAGGCCCATTGAGATGAGGATGATTAGGATTATACCAACATCCATAACTAGAGTAGTAATTAGCCCCATCGTAAAGAAACTAACGAGGGTAAGAATTACAAAAAGGCCTAATAATATTTGAATAGTCGTACTATCGATTTTGGCTTTTTTTGGTGGAGTGTGTTTTCCTTTTACTTCAACCTTTTTAGGGGCTGCTTTTACTTTTTTCATTTCAATAGTTTCTTCCTTTGCCTCTTTTATCTCTTTTACTTTCTTTTTTTCGGGAATTTTATTTGAACCTTTGATATTTTCTTTTTTTTGTGCCATTATTTAGCACCTCCAAATTCTTTTATTATTTTTAGATAATCTACTCTGGGATGATATTTTTCTTCAATCAAGTATCCTTTTTGAACGAAATATTCATGAGGGATAGATGACTTCTTAGTATCTTTAATGAAATCTAACAAATCTTTGGCAAAAAGGAGATAGGTTTCGTTTTGCTTGTTGAAGCGAACGATTAAGAAACATATTCCCTTGTGCCTTACTATTGCTTCCATGTGCTTTAATTGATGAGCATGAATATTTTTAATTGGAAACGAAGTCTTAATATTTGTTTCTTTAGCTTCAAAATCGATGTATTTTCCTTGGTAGATTCCGTTGTAATCAGTAGTTGATGGTGATTCAAAAAAAGCTTCGGTTATTTTCATGGTGTCATAATTTACTTTTCCTATCTTAATAGGGGTTGGCTTTTTATATATGTGAGCGATATCTTGATCACGGTAATATTCGTTAGTGATATTTAAGTCATGTTCTAAGTTCATACCACGATTAGCATAGTTGATATCGCTTTTGTTGTGCGGTCTTTCTTTTATAGCGGTGCCCTTCGGATAGTTCATGTTATCACCTATACCTTATTATACTATAGATTATTCTTTTTTACTATAGAAAAATCGTCGAGTTTTGGCTTCTTTTGTCGAAAGTCTATACAGGATAAAGAAAAAGTTTTATTCTTGTTTTAGGAGGCTAATTATAATGAGACAAGAAAATGTTTTAGAGTTATTTCGTATTATGCAAAGACACGTTCGGCTAATCGATTTAGAGTTTCGGGCTCACCAATGCCGTAGGCTTAGACGTGAGAAAGAAAAAAGTAAGTTGTACTCTTGAAAGGACTTGTGATGAAGGTTCTTTTTGATTTATAATATTTTTTGCTTTTTTTAGTGGGAGGTTTTGAAATAATGAATACTGAAATGGTAACTTTAAAACAAGAATTAGTTCAAGCCAAGGAAGATTTGAAAGTTGTTATGGATAAGTTGGATAAGGTTATTGATAATAGAAGTCAATATGTTACTCTTAGGGAATCTCTAGTAAAAAAAGAAACAGATTTAAAAGATGCTAAGGATTTTATGGAGATCTATTCTTTACTTATTAAAGAAGGATGGTCTTGTTTGGCTCTAGGACTTCTTTCTTCTTTGGTGAAGGTAATTGGTATTATTGTACCTATTTTAACTTGGTCTTTTATTCCAGTTGTTTTTACAGTGGTGGGGGTTTCAAGTGTCACTTTGTTTCCTCTTATTTACCATAAAGAAAAGGAAGAGGCTAAACAAACATTAAAGAATTATAAAGGTCAACAGGATGAATATTCAGTTCAAGATTTAGATAGTAAAATCGAAGAATTGGATGCACGTTACACGATTTTAGATAGTCAAAAGGAAAAATTGATACAGAAACAAAGAGATATTCGTGAAACTATTCGCTTGAAAAATATTGTCGCTTTGACTGATGATAACTTGCTTAAAGAAAATGATGTAGAAAAACAAAAAGTGAAAATAAAAAAGTAGAGCATTCTTGACTTGAAAGGCATTTTTAATTAGAATAAGTTTTACTTGGAGGTTTTGATTATGTTATTTAAGGAATTTCAAAAAGAGTTAGCTAACTTAAATACTCTTTTAGACGAAAAGAATAAAGAATATCAAGAACTTAGAGAAAAGTTATCTCAAACGGAAAAAGAAATCAATAAAAAGACTGTAGAAACGGCTAATCTCATTGAAAGTAAGATGAAATATCAAATGGCGGTTCAAGAGCTTAAAAGTTATCGCTTGATGCCTCTTATAAGTATTGCTGCTCTTTCCTTGGCTGTACCTTTTAATTATTTATGGTTCACGGGAATGGATTCTTTTTGGGTTATCAGTTCTGGTGTTGCGTGTTCTGTTTTTGGGACTCTTTCTTTAGCTATGATTCCCGTAGTTACACACAAGGCTCGTAAGGAGACAAAAAAGATAGTTCGTTCTTCTAATATAGATTATGATGCTAAAATAAGTGAATTAAAGGAAGATGTTGCTAGGGAACAAAAAGATTTGTCTGTTTTACGGAATCAAAAGAGGAAGGTCTATGAGGAAAAAACAGACTTGGAAAACCAACGTCTTCATTTGGTTGGTATAGTTACTGGTGGCTTATTAAATCGGTATCGTAAAGAAAATTTGGATATTCCAGTTGCTTCTTACGAAGAAGGAAAATCTAAAGTTAAGGCTTTGTAATATAACTATTTTGGCTCCATTGACAAAATACCCTTTTTCTGTGATAATAGAAGTGTATAAGGGATAGGTGAAAGTGATATGTATCAAAATAAGATTAATTTAACTCCGCAAGATATTTTGGAAAAAGAGTTTAAAATTGATACGCGTGGATATCGCTTAAAGGAAGTCGATCAATTTTTAGATTTGATTATTGGAGATTACGAACAGTTCGAAAAAATCATTCGTGATTTGGAACAAGAAAAAAGTGAACTGTTAAGTGAAATTAGTGATTTGAAACAAGAAGTACGTAATCTTAAAGCAAGTTTTGAAATTGCAAAAGGCAAGGAAGAAACGGTTACTAATGTAGATATTTTGCGTCGACTATCACAATTAGAAAAAATAGTATACGATAAAGATGAATAATACTTTGACAAACGCTGTACTTTTTATAGTATAGAGGAAAGTCCATGCTCACAAAGACTGTGATGTCTTTAATGTTCATGCCTAGGGAAGAAATAACCTAGGGTAGAGGAGACTCTAACGGCGATGAAGGAACCTAAGTTCGTAAGGATATGGTTTTAGTAATCGTAAAGTGCCACAGAGACGATATGTTTTCGAAAGAAGACATTGAAACGCGGTAAACCCCATGAGTGAGAAATCCAAATTTTGGTAGGAGAGTCCTAGTGAAGGAAGGATAACGGAACTAGGGACCGAGTAATCGGTAGATAGATGTTTGTCGCCTAGTAATAGGTACAGAACATGGCTTATAAAGTATTATTTTTTTTGTTTAAGAGGTGATTTCCTTTGAAAGAAATAGGAGCCTATTTGCAAGAAACGCGAATGGGACATGGTGTTACTATCGAAGAGGCTAGCGAAGATTTGAATCTTACGACTAACGAACTTGAAAATATTGAAACTGGTAATACTAGGGCTTTTAAAGATATTTATCAGTTGAAGGAGTATGTTCGTGAGTATGCTAAGTACTTGGGACTTAATAGTGATGAAATACTAGATGAGTTTAATGATTTCTTGTTTGAAAAAACTTCTAAAATTTCTTTGGAAGATATTAAAGAGGCACGCAATGCCATAAAAAATAACGAAAAGGAAGATGCTCCTAAAGTTTATTCTCCATATACAAAGATTCCTACGAGAAGACAAAACTATGCTCCTTACATTTTAGGTGGTTTAGCTATCGTTATTGTTTTAATCTTGTTCTATATGTTGTTACAAAATATTAGACCAAATGAGAATCGAACTAGTGAATTATTAGGTAGTTACGAGGTGAATGTAATATGAATTTACCAAATAAATTGGCAGTTTCTAGAATTGTTTTAACTTTTTTTATTCTATTTTTTATGCTTTTCCCTTTTTATGCTGTGGGCCTATCTTTTCCTAAATATTTAGTGGAAGGTGTTTTAGTAGATACGAGATTTGTAGTAGCAGGAGTTTTATTTATTATTGCTAGTATTACAGATTTCTTAGATGGTTTTATTGCTCGAAAGAAAAATCTTGTTACGGAAGGAGGAATGTTACTAGATTCCTTAGCTGATAAGATTTTAGTTGATAGTGTTCTAGTTGTCTTTGCTTCGATTGGATTTGTTAATGTCCTTGTTCCAGTAATCGTTATTATTCGCGATGTCTTCGTCAATGGTATAAAAATGATGATGGCAATTAAAGGTAAGGTTATCGCTAGTATTCCTTCAGGTAAAGTTAAGACATGTAGTTTTATGTTAGGAATTATACTTTTATTTTTCTATAATTTGCCTTTTGAAATGTGGAATATTCGCATCGATTTATTTTTAATTTATTTTGCGACAATAATGTCTGTAGTTTCCTTGTTCTGGTACTATCAAATGAATAAAAATATTTTGTTTCCGAAGAACAAAAAATAAAATTGAGACATAAAAAAGGAGCAATTTTAAAAATTCCTCTAGGAGAAAAATAAAAATTGGCTCTTTTTTTCTTGGAAAATCTTAACAAACAAATGTTTGTAAAAAAGTGTTGATTTTTTTAAAATTATGGTTTATGATTATTTTAGAAACAAATTATTGGAGGTTTTATATATGGCAAAAACAGAAGTTAAAGATAAGGATCAGGCCTTACAACAAGTATTAAAGGATATCGAAAAACAATTCGGTGCTGGTTCGATTATGAAGTTAGGAGATACTACGCATTTAAATGTCGAAGTATGCTCGAGTGGTTCCCTTGCTTTGGATATCGCTTTAGGTGTTGGCGGATATCCTAAGGGTCGTATTATCGAAATATATGGACCTGAATCTAGTGGTAAGACAACTTTTGCACTTCATGCTATTGCGGAGATTCAAAAAGAAGGCGGAAGAGCGGCATTTATCGATGCTGAACATGCTCTTGACCCGGTTTATGCGGCTAATTTAGGTGTTAATATCAATGAACTCTTACTTGCTCAACCTGATACTGGTGAACAAGCATTGGAAATTTGTGAAGCTTTAGTTCGAAGTGAAGCGGTTAATATAGTTGTTATCGATTCCGTTGCGGCTTTAGTTCCCCAAGCTGAAATCGATGGTGAAATGGGGGATTCTCACGTTGGACTTCAAGCTCGTCTTATGAGTCAGGCTTTAAGAAAACTTAATGGGACTATCAGTAAAACTAAGACGACGGCAATTTTTATTAACCAATTACGTGAAAAAGTTGGAGTTATGTTTGGTAATCCCGAAACAACACCAGGTGGTAGAGCCTTAAAATTCTATGCTAGTGTACGTTTGGATGTCCGTCGTAATGAGGCTTTAAAATTAGGTGATGGTATTATCGGAAATAGAACGACTGTTAAAGTTGTTAAGAATAAGGTGGCTCCACCATTTAAGACAGCAGTTGTCGATATCATGTATGGTCAAGGAGTATCTCACGAAGGCGAAATAATAGATCTTGCAAGCGATGCTGGAGTTTTGGAAAAGAGTGGGGCATGGTATGCTTATAAGGGTGAAAAATTAGGTCAAGGTAAAGAGAACGTTAAACTTCTTTTAGCCGACAATAAGGCTCTTTGTGAAGAAATCGAAGCCAAGACAAGAGAGTTCTACGGACTTCCACCTAAGAAGAAAAATGAAAATACTATATCTAAAGAGGAAGAATAAATTGAAAGCCTCATCAAAGAATCAAAGTTCTTTCCTTGAGACTTTTTTCATCTATAAGTATAGAAAAGAGGAAATGATATGGAATTAATTCAAGTTGGTGAAAGAACATATTACATTCCGAATGCTACAAATATCGGTGTATATTTAATAAATGATAGAGAAGTTTATTTAATCGATACAGGAAACGATAAAGATACAGGTAAAAAGATCTTAAAACTTATCGAAGAGAAAAACTGGGAGATAAAAGGTATTATCAATACTCATTCGCATGCCGATCATATCGGTGGGAATCACGTTATTGCTGAACGTACTTCTTGTTCTATTTATTGTCATGGAATTGAAAACTATTTTATTAAAACGCCTAGTTTAGAGCCGACTTTTCTCTATGGGAGCAATCCTTTACCATCTCTTCATACAAAGTTTTTAGAAGCAAAACCTTCTATGGCCAAAGAAATAAGTGATGAGTTGCCTGAATGTTTAAGTTACTTTAAACTAAAAGGGCACACCTTTGATATGATAGGGATTAAAACAACGGACAATGTCTATTTTTTAGGGGATGCTGTAATTAATGAGGAGACTATTAATAAATATTCAGTTTTCTTTTTGGAGAATGTTCAAGCCTATTTGGATAGTTTAGATTACTTATCATCTTTAGAAGGTAATTGGTTTGTGCCTTCTCATGGGAAAATAGGGAAAGATATTTCGAAATTAATAGAATTAAATCGTTCAAAAATTTTCGAAATTGCGGATTTTATTGTTACTTATTGTACGGAAGCAAAATCGTTTGAAGCTATTTTAAAAGAAGTGTTTGCCCACTATAACTTAGTCATGAACGTTACACAATACTATCTTATCGGAAGCACTTTAAAAGCCTATTTAACTTATTTAGTAGAGAAAGATCAACTTCTATACTTTTTTGAAGACAATATAATGTATTATCAAAAGAAAGAGACGTAAACTTTTTCTTTTTGGATTGACAGTTGAATAAATATTCAATTATAATAGTATTGTAATGTTGAATAAATATTCAACTATTGGAGGATATTATGAGTAGAAATGAATTTATATGCGATTGTAATATTATTCATCAAGAAGTTGTTGCTAAAGTTTTAAAGAATATGCCAAGTGATAAGGTATTTAAAAACTTGGCACACTTCTATAAATTACTAGGAGATGAGACCCGTTCTAGAATTTTATTTGCTTTAGATCAAGAAGAGATGTGTGTTTGTGACTTAGCAAATGTTCTAGGCATGACTAAATCGTCTATTTCCCATCAACTTTCCTTACTTCGAAAAAACAATATAGTCAAGGCAAGACGTAGTGGTAAAGAAGTTTATTATGCCTTAGATGACGAACATGTCGTGCAAACTTTTGAAGTAGGACTTCTATATATCAAACACGAAGATTAGGAGGATATTATGTACGCTGGATTTCGAATTATAATTGCTTTAGTTTTATTTATATTAGGTTTCGTACCTTTTCCGTTTCCTTATATTTCGTTTTTTCTCTTTTTAGTAAGTTATTTAATTTTTGGTACTGAGGTTGTTTGGAAAGCCCTTAAAAATATTTTTAAAGGTGACTTCTTAGATGAAAACTTTTTGATGACTTTGGCGACTATTGGAGCTTGTTTACTAAAACTTTATCCAGAAGCCGTGGCCGTTATGCTTTTTTATCAAATAGGGGAATTCTTTCAAGATTATGCGATTGCTAAATCTAAAAAATCGATTGCCTCTTTAATGGATTTAAGGCCAGATGTTGCCTATGTTGTAGAAGGTAAAAAAACTGTTAAAACAAAACCTGAAGATGTTAAAGTAGGGGACATAATATTAGTTAAAGTAGGGGAAAAAGTACCTTTGGATGGAGTGATTACGGAAGGTGAATCATTTCTAGATACTTCTTCTTTAACTGGAGAATCTATCTATAAAAGAGTAACTCTAAACGATTCTATTTTGAGTGGTTCGATTAATAAAGAGGCTCCTTTAAAAATCAAGGTTACTAAAAAATATAGTGAATCAACTGTACAAAAAATACTAGATTTAGTTGAAAATGCGACGAATCGTAAAACTAAAAGTGAAAACTTTGTCTCATCTTTTGCTCATATCTATACACCAATCGTGGTGATTGCTTCTTTATTGTTAGCAACACTTCCGCCTCTTATTTTAAAAGAATCAATTGATCCATGGATTTACCGCGCCCTTTCTTTCTTGGTTGTCTCATGCCCTTGTGCTTTAGTGTTATCGATTCCTTTAAGTTTCTTTAGTGGAATTGGGGCTTGTTCAAAAATGGGAATCTTAGTAAAAGGAAGTAACTATTTAGAACGATTAGAAAAAATGAAGATGCTTGCTTTCGATAAGACTGGGACTTTAACAAAGGGTGTTTTTGCTGTTCAAGAAATAAAGAGTAAGAACTATTCCCAAGAAGAATTGTTACGTTATGCAAGTTATGCCGAAAATTATTCTCTTCATCCAATTGCTTTGTCGCTAAAGAACGATTTTCAGGAAGATATCGATGAAAGTAAGATTTCGAATGTCAAAGAGATTGCTGGCGAAGGAGTCGAGGCTACGGTTTTTGGTAAAAAGGTATTAGTTGGTAGTAGAGTTTTTCTTGAAAGACACGATATCACTTGCCCTAAACAAAAAGAGGCAGGTACATTACTATATGTAGCAATTGCTAACGAGTTTGCGGGAACTATTCTTTTAGCCGATCAAGTTAAAGAAGATACATCTAATTTAATTACCTCACTTAAACATGAAGGTATAGAGAAAACAATTTTATTAACAGGGGACCAAAAAAATATTGCAAATGACGTGCAAAAACGTTTAGGAATCGACGAAGTACATGCTTCTTTACTTCCTCAAGATAAGGTCGAATGTTTGAAAAAATTGATGAGCGAAAAAGATAAAGACACCTTTTTAGGTTATGTTGGAGATGGCATTAACGACGCACCGGTCTTGGCTTCCGCGGACATAGGAATTGCCATGGGTGGACTTGGAAGTGATGCGGCCATTGAAGCGAGTGACATAGTTTTATTAATAGATGAACCAATGAAATTAATAAGTGCTATTAGAATTGCTAAAAAGACGATGAAAATAGTTCGGGAAAATATTACTTTTGCCCTGTTAGTAAAATTTGTTATTCTTACTTTGAGTGCTTTCGGTATCACTAATCTATGGGTTTCGATTTTTGGGGACGTTGGAGTTACAGTTTTAGCCGTTTTCAATTCCCTTAGAATTTTAAATGTTCACAAAAATTAACTCATAAAAATTACAATTCCTTAAATACTAATAATAGATTTTATAGGCAGTTTTTGAACTGCTTTTTTTAAGGAGCAATTGTTATGAGTTGGGCTAAAAAATATTTTCTTTTATCGCTTACCTTGTTGGTAGCGTCTCTCAATTTTAATATTTTTCTAAATCCGTTACAATTAGTAACTGGTGGAACACAAGGATTAGCCTTACTTATTCACGAAATTTTTAAAGTTAGTCCATCTTTTATTATTTTAGTTATTAATGTGACGACGTTAATTATCAGTTATTTTACTTTATCGAAAGAGACGACTTATGGGACAGTGGTGGCTACTTTTGTATATCCTCTTTGTGTCCATCTTACTTCTTCTTTAAACTTTTTTGCACTCGATGAAAAATTATTACTTGTCTATTCAGTTGTGGCAGGCATTATTTGTGGTCTAACTGGAGGATATGTCTATAAGTTAGGTTTTTCTTCAGGAGGAGTAAACACTATTAATCTTTTAGTTCAAAAGTATTTACATATTTCAGTTGCGGTTTCTAATTTTGTTATCAATGCTCTTATAATTTTATTTGGTTCTTTTTTCTTCGGAATTGAAAAAGGATTTTACTCTATTATTGTTATTTTGGTTAGCAGTTTTATCATCGGTAAAATGGTAAACGCTCGTACATAAGTTTTTGTATACATTTACACATTAAAATAGCCAAAAAATGGCATTTTTTTTGCACATTAATTTGG
>CANQDB010000024.1 GCA_947591175.1 uncultured Bacilli bacterium | reverse complement strand
AGAAAAAACTTTATTCTATCCTTCATTAGACACACCGCCTATTCTATCTCTATTATAAGCCAAACATACCCCCCCCCAGTCAAGCAAATTCGCAACAAAAAACACACCTTTTACGGTATGTTTTACTTACTACTAAATTATTCTTCTTCGTCCGTAGGTTCTTCCGCATTTTCATATGCTTCAAGAATAGCATCTTCAAACATTGAACGAACTTCTGGATTAATTGGATGAGCAATATCCCGATATCCACCGGTTGCCGTCTTACGACTAGGCATAGCGATGAACAAACCATTGTCTCCTTCGATGATACGAATGTCATGTACAGCGAAACTATCGTCCAATAGTACAGAAGCAATTCCTTTCATACGACTTCCTTCTTTTTCGATCTTACGAACATTAACAGATGTTATTTTCATATGTCTGTCCCTCCTTAAAGATAAACTTTATAACTATATCATATAACAACTAAAATCAAATTGCAATATTTATTTTATAACGAAAAACTAATTAGTTTCCTGAATAACCAACTTACCATGGTAATGTTGATTCAAGGTAATATTCTCATCTGCTCCATCCATTACCCATAAGCGAATTTGAAAATCTTCACTTTCATTAGGGCCTAACGTACCACGTTTTAAAATGTAGTCTTCTTTCTCAGTATCGCTTAAAAATCTAGGTGCTGAATCATTGACATTATAACGTAAAATGGAAAGCGGCATCAAAGTATCCTCACAACCATCGGTCTTAATCATTGCTTCATCGTTTACGACTTGAATAGCATAATTTTGAAAATGATTACTCGTGTTCGTCAAAGTAAATTGATAACCAGATCTTGTAAGTCCTTCCGTATCAGTCGAAGGATAATTGGTACTAAGTTCGATAATGTCCCCAGTATCATTTACACCTTCCTTATAACTTACCTTTAAAACACCTAATTTAACTCCTGATCCATCGTTTGCAACATCGTTACGCATATAAGCATAACTGCCACCAATCATAAGCAAAGTAAAACTAAGTACACTAACAAAGAGTAAGCCAAAACTATGTTTAATTATTTTCTTTTCTTCTTTTTCCATAGCTAGATCCTCCATCGATCCTAATATAAGTATATCACAAAAAGTAATTTAAAATCTATTTATTAAATAAATCACTATGAGTTTCTATATTCAGAAATTGTTTTCCATATTTAAATATTATTAAACTTTATAGAGTAAACTACATCGTATCTATAATTAATCATCCGATAATAAACTCTCTTTCAAGTCGTCCCAATTTTTATACCTTGGATATTTTTGGGGATTATTAATCATTTCGTCTGCTTCAGCTAAGGCTTCTAATAATTCTTTACTAGGTGTAGGATTTACAATCTCAAAAGGAACTCCATTTCTTTTTACTACCTGTATTAAAGCCATATTAATAAAAGTACTCATATTTAAACCTAAGTCTTTAAGAATAGCAGTTGCCTCTTCTTTAATTTTAGTGTCTACATTTATATTTATTTTACTTGTTTTGCTAGCCATAATACAATCAACCCTCTTTATATTCACAATGATAACACACAAAACAAACTACGTCAAAATATTGAAATAGATAACTACAACAAAAAAAGATTTTTAGCAATCTTCTTTAATTTCTAAATGCAAAGTTAAAACATCGCTATAAGAAAAAGACTTAATTACAGGATGTTCTTCCTCAGGTCTAACTAAAAATACTCCTGGATAGGTTTCCACAATTTCACCTTGAAATTCTTCAGTTTGATTCCTTGCCCCATAAAATTTAAAAGTTAGTACCTTTCCCTTCTTAGATTCTATTTGCGATCTTATCTTAGCAATATTCATCTTGGATACCCCACGAACATCATACCATTTGTAATAATGCCACCCATTCCATCTTTACCATATTTAGTCTTATCAAGTATCTCGATTAAATTAATAGGTTTACTCTTATCAGAAAGACTAATACTACTAGCAACAACGGCAGGATCTAGCGCATGAATATTAACTCGTTTAGGACTACTAGCAAAATTGGCTCCCGCCTTAATCAATTCTTCATAATCACTTTGACAGGCTCCAGCAATAATAACTAATTTCTCGTGACTCTTTTCATACTTCCTTGCCGCTTTCACCGCATCGACAAAGGCTTGGGTGTTCTTATAATTATGAATATCATGAATATCTCCATTTCGCTTATAGTAAGCATCATGCCCTGTAATAACTACGATATCAGGATTTAACTCATCCAAATAGGAACCAATTTCTGAAGCAATTTCATCTTCCTTTAAATTAACACCATAACACATAATATTTAATTTCTTATAAAAGTCTAAACAACGTTCCAAATATTCAGAGTCCCCGTCAATATGCAAAACCTTCCCCGGCAAATAGAAATATTCATTACGATCTAACTTTCGATACTCATCCATCTTATCTAAGAAACGTTCGTCATCTTGAATACCTTGATTTTCCTCAACCTTTTTTAAGTCCGAAACTGGACTATCGGCAAAAAGACGAATATTGACTCCTTTTAACGAGACTATATCTCCATCTATTGCCACAATTCGAAAGACAGTATCGTTGTGATAAGAATTACGTGTTACATAATCCCCAATACGAAAAAGCATAAAATCACCTTCGTTAAATTCTATGCTTTTTAATCATCTTTATGTTTACAATAATAGTTACTTATAAATACAAAATCTTCCAAGGTTAACTGTTCGGCCCTATAAGTTAAATCCTTAGATTTCTCCTCAAGAGCCTCTTCTAAAACATTTAAATCATAGTTTTTCCAGTTATTGCGAAGATTTTTTCGCTTGTACTGAAAGGAATCCCTAATGAAAGTGAAAAAGAAATCTAAATCTTTTACCTCACATACTTTATCTTTCTTCGTAAAACTTACAATCACACTATCGACATTAGGCCGCGGTACAAAGTTATTACGACTGACAACAAACTCTTTTTTAATATCAAAATAGTACTGTAAATAGACCGTTAAAGAGCCATAATCCTTGCTACCAACCGAAGCACTAAAGCGGTCTCCTACTTCCTTTTGGACCATAACGACTATTTTTTCAAAAGGTAAATCTTCTTGTACCAACTTTAAAAGGATAGGTGTCGTTATATAATATGGTAAATTTGCAACTACATATAGATGATCAAAACTATAATCTTTGATATCATACTTTACTTCTCTTTTTAAAAAATCATCGAAAATAACTTTAACATTAGCAAACTCTTTTAATTCTAAAGCAAGTATATCTTCTAGTTCATTATCTATTTCATAACATAAAACATTATCAGCAAGAGGTGCTAGTTGTTTCGTAAGAACTCCGCTTCCAGGTCCTATTTCAATAACGAGAGAATTCTTTTTAATTTCTACTCGTTCCGCCATTCTTTGAACGATAGAAATATCCTTGATAAAGTTTTGTCCATATTTCTTTTTAAAATGAAAATCTTCTCTTTGCATGTCATCACCTCTTTAACTATATCATAAACCACTACAAAACATAAAGAAAAAGAAGAGGGAAACCATAAATCCCATCTTCTTCTACATTATTCACCGCTTGTGTTGATATTGAAATCTACTTCTTGTTGAATTTCTTTATCGAAAATATCTCCTCTAAAATCATTTGTAGCATTTTTAAGAGCAAAGTAGAGTTCTTCTCTCACAGCCGAACTATTTTTATAACCTCGAGCATCTCCCACTGATCTAGTACACCAATACTCAGTTAAACATTTATCTTCGCCACCATTACTAGCGAAAATACGATCGAGGTCTTCTTGCATTGTCTTAGCATCTAGGACTAAAGCATCATAGAATCTTTGAGCATACTGATCGACATCGACATATTTAAGATATCCAAGTTTATCTCTCGTTTGCGAGAAACGATACTTTTTATAATCATCCATCGAATCATAGCCTGTGATTTTTTGTAAAGCCATCAAATCTGTCTTATAATTTTTAATACTACCATTCGTAATATTACCGATGTTACTTGCATATTCGACAAAACCATCGTCGTATCCAGCGTATCCTAACATCTCGTAAGATATCCATTTTAACGAATAAGAGTCAGGTCTACCATCTGGATTCCAAGGTTGATACCAGTGAATATTAGCAATACCTTCGCCACCATACAAATTGGCTCCACGAGAACCCACTTTATAAAGCCCTGGTACCATTGCTATTCGCTTATCTATCAAATCATTAATGTCTTTTAACTCGATATTTGCCCACTCTTCCTTACTTAATTGCTTATATTGCGTTGTTAACCTACCCTCATAGAAATTATCCTTATCCTTAAGAGTCTCTTCATTTGGATAATTTACTTGGAAACCAACTACTTCTTTTTGTTCATCAGTTAACTTCAAGAAGGCTTGAGCCTCGATATAATCCATTACATAGAGTGTTTCGAAAACTTTACTATAGAAATCTTGAATCTTGGCTTTACTATTAATTCTTTCAGTCGTCATATTAGAAGCCACTTTTTGATCACTTCGATAATTTACAGTTAAGTTCATAACGATATCACGAGGACCAAATTGTTGCATCAAGAAGCCTTCGCAATAGTCTTCGCCACCAGCATTAAATCTTCGACCATTGTTTTGTAAGAATAATCTTGCATCGAAATAATGCGCTGTTTCGTGTGACCAAGTCATAAATGTCGGATGTCCTTGATCGATAGTTCCATCCGTAGTAATCGGAGAATCCATAAATCCTGCCACATTCCATTCTAGGTGATCTCCCCAGTTACCAGCATTAACACCATAATTAGCCGGCCAAAGATTAACTATTTCATTAAAGTTTTTATGGAATGGCTCTTCTGTAGTATAAGGCATATTGAAGACAGATGCTCCAGTTTCATCTTTAGTCGTCCGCTTATCAATTTGGTATAAATGCATGTTGTTAAGTAGTTCTTTATCGCCTAAAATATCATAAATCGTATTGTAGTATGATGAAATACGGCCAACATAGGCATCCATTCTTTCTTTGAAAGGTGCAAATTGTGTAGGATCTGTTGGATCTGACATATAAATTCTTTGCGAACCGATTGTAAATTGCGCAGGAGCCGAGATAATATAGCCCGCTTTATCAGGAAGTGTCAAAATCGGCAACACATAATTATAAACTCTATAACTAGACCCACTATAAGCAGCATCTTCCGTACTTAAATGATCCCATAAAGTATAGTCGATATCATCCTCGTGTCCTTCTACTGGAACTTCTACTAAAACTCCTTTAAATTGACTAGCTGCCCAATCATCCATATTATAATCACTTACATTTGTAACAATAAACTCTAATAAATCAGATATATGACTAAGTCCTGTATACTTACTTAGCAAGTCAACATATCTTGCATCTGTCGCATCAGTATTAAAGTTTGCTCCAGTCGAATTACTAAAGTATAAATCTGTAATTTTTGAAATCGTCAAACTTTCATTGAAACCTTGCATGTTGAAGAGAACGAAATCATAAAGTTTCATACCATCGACTTCTAAATCATAGAAACGTCTAAAGTAATTATAAGTATATAGAGCCTTTTCAATTCTCTTATCTTGTTTTACTTCTCTTTCGATATAGTTATTAATTCCACTATCGTTAGAGGTGTTCGTATAGTTACTATTCGATAAGTATTTCAAAACAAATTGTTTTAACTCATTTTTGGTTGTTTCATTATAGAAATCCCGATAAATACGACTATCGTTATTAGTAGTTAAGATATCTAAGTTGTCAGTATAATTTAAACCTTGTAAGTAATTGGTCAAATTATTAACCACTTGCGAATCAGCATCGATAACGTAATGATTGTAGTTATAATCGATATTTAAGTCATTGATCTTATATGTTGCGACCATATCGTAAGTCTTATCGTAAGTAACACCAAATTCGGCCTTTTTACCACCCTTGAATATAATTTTAATAGTATTTATTGTCTTTGGTTCAGCAGTTGTTAGATAAGTTACTAGACTTCCATCTTTAGCAAGTGGAATAATGTGAGTTATTTCTTCATTTAGAAGTAACTCATTAGTAATATTTTTTCCAGCCTCGACAATCTTGTTATCATCGTAGAAAGGAGTTAATTTTTTCAAGTTGTTGTATAGTATTTCTTTATCACTTTCATAACCATCAATTGTTTCTAAATTTGTTTTAGTTTCATCAATAAGACTTGGAAGATTATCGAGTGAAGTATTACGTAAGTTCCAAAGGTTAGGATCAAAGTTAGCCTCTTTAAATAGTTCTGCATTAACTTGATCGGCCGTAATTCCTGTTACACCATTTATATCTATAGTTTCACTTTCCCTTAACAAATAATAATTGTTACTTGAATCTTTAGAAAAATTATTTGTAAAGGCTTTTATTCTACTTCCACTAGTACCAACATCAATATTATTTTGAGCAATAACAGCACCATTTGTAGAACAAACAAAACTACAGCCAACATTAGTATATCCATTAGAATAATTAACCTTCGAATAATTGTTTATTAAATATGTATTACCAACAGCATTACCAACAAAACCACCAACATAGTTCCAAGAAGCCGAAAGTGAACCATTAACATAACAATTTTTTATAGTCGATGAATCCACACTACCAATTAAAGTACCGATAGATTGTGGCCAACCACCTGCATCACTCATTTTGAAGTTGATAACTCGACATTCTTCAATTGTTGATCTTGTTGCTTTACCAACGAGTAAACCAGTTTCAGTTGATGCATTTGTCCTAGTAACACTATTTATATAAACTTTTTTAATTGTTTCTTCAGTCGCCACATTAGCAATCGTTCCATGATCAGTAGTTGATGTCATATTAACTGTATCGATTCTTAGATTTTCAACTGAACCCTTTTCGATAACATTGAATAAAGGTTTCGTTAAATTAGAAATCGTATAGCCATTACCATTTAAATGACCACTATAGTTATTAGAAACATAAGTTGAAGTAGGAACATTTATAAGACTAGCATCATAGTTACGGTTTAAAGTGACATCGTCGCCTTTTTCAAGTTTTTCAAGTAACACTTTGATAGCCGTTTCAGGATGTGCTTCATTTATAGCCACACCATCCGCAATCGTTCCAAAATCAACTCTTATTATTTGAGATGCTGTTCCCTCTTTTGTTACATAATCGTATTTTAGTGATAAAGTTAACATATTTGTTTCACTATTTTCAATTACATTTAAAATACGGGCTCTAGTAGTAGGTAAATAATCCATCTCAATTTCGACAAAATAACTATCCATATTTTCTTTAAGATCGGCTATATTAACTTTTTCCATCGTTGTGGTTACTTCGTCATTACCTTTTAGTTCTACTTTATAAAGATTAATATCTGAAATATTCTTTAACTCAATATTATTATGATCTAGGGAAATCTTTTCATCGAGAATAACTTCAAGAGTTACATAGTTATCGCTATCTTTAGTGGTATCGATATCACGGTCATATGTAGCCATAACTCTAACATAATATCTCAAACTTTGTGTCTTATCAAAAGTAATAGTATCTTGATAAGTACCACTATAAACTGTTTTACCATCTTCATCGGTAATAACAACAACTGCACTATCTATTAAAGAATTATCAACATCTTTTAAAGCAAGAGTTACTTTGACTTTATTGTCGATTGTTTCATAAGTAAAATCAGTAATAGAAACTTTATCTTTTAATACTTCTGGCTGGAATAACTGACTCTTACTCAAAGTTACTTTCTTACCATTACTTAAGATAATATCGGTAATAGTTATTTCCTTTTGGCCAAAACTATAGTAGCCATCTAGTATTAATTCGTAACGATCTCCATTTTGAGTTACAACATATTCTTTATTATCAATAATAACCTTTGCTAATGAAGCTTCTATATTCGAATCAATTCCAGCAATTGCAAAGTCTAATTTAATTTTTTCATTCTTCTCAAAATAAGAGTTACCTTTTTCACTAATTACTTTAGCATCCTCGATAACGATATCATCATAAGTTGCCTTATCGTACAAGCCATATTTAACCGTTAGTAAAGTATCATCCTTATACTCGTTCTTTTCTTCGGTCTTATCATTTAAGGCATCCGTATCCAAATCATAACTTGCTTTAAAGGTTAAATCATAATTTTGATCTCTCTCAATATCATTGAAAGTTACAGTGTTATGTCCTGGATGAATTGGAGATGAATTGCTACCTAGTTGAATAGTTCCGTTATTGAAATCATTTTCGGTTTCTGTTGCCGTCTCATCTAAAACGACATCGAAATCAAAGATTGCTTGACTATTATCATAATCATCCGTAATCACTAAATTCTCTATTTTAGGTTTGTCTTTTAAGACTTCAATCGTAATAGTTTGTGCGGGAACTGAAAATTGATCGTTATATAACATATTGTAGTAGCCATCAAGTGTTAATTGAACTCTCGTAGCCTTGATATCAATTGTTCCAGCCATCATAGGAACAGTTAGATATACTTTAGATTTCGTACAACCTGAAATTTGTGAAGCCTGATAATTGAGACCATTAATTGTAATTGTTGAAATACGAGAATAATCTCCTCTATTTTTATATTTTGCTCTTGCATATTGGTTAATGCTATCATCAATATGAAGTTCAATAGCAATCTGATAATTCTTTTGGTTTTTAGTAACATACAAATTATTACTTAATTCTCTATTATTGTTATCTGTAACATACATTTTTTCAATATAGATACCTTTAGCAACTAAAATCGAGTCTTCTCCTAAACTTATATTTGTATATGTATAACTATCTGCCAAAGTATAATCCGCTAAAACTTTAACAGTATAAAAGCCATCAGGATTATTATCATAGGATAAAGATAACGTAACTGCACCATCTTGATATTCTTCTTTAGTAATGTCTTGTTTAGCAACTATTTGACCTATCGAATCCACCAAAACAACTGTTAATTTATCTGTAGCAGAAGTTGTATCTTGGTAATTGAAACTAACGTTAATACTTTTACCTTCAGAATTATCCGATAACGTTATCCCATCGACCTTAGGAGCATCTTTTAAAACTGTGTAAGTTAAAGTATTAGAGGTATAATCCGTACCATTATAGAAAGTTTTTACACTATCCAACTCGACATCATTTAAAGTAACCGTATGTTTACCCGTAGTTAATGGAGCGTCCAACAACTTAACTTCATAGTAATTACCATCATTCTTTGTAACTACATAATTTTTAGTTTGGCCATCGACCGTCAAATTTACACATGTCACTTTCGCCCCACGATTATTGGTACTATAGAACGATATAGTAGGTATTTCACCATCGTGAACAGCATCCGTAATCGAAACATCAGTTAAAGTAAAGTTATAATCTCCTCCGATAACAAAAGATTTAGTATACATTTGTTGATCGGTATAAGTATTATTACCATCAGTTTGATTACTATCGAGATCATAACTACCAGTAATTTCAATAATATAAGTATCACTATCGTTTGCCTCAAATGGCACCGTAGTTTTATCTTTTTCTACGGCCTTGCTAGCAATTAAATCATTACCTTTATAAATATTAGTAGTACCACTTATAAAGGCATCATCTATATCTTCTAGTTCGAAACTTAAAGTACCACTTTCAGAATCTAAATTTACTTTATTAACGTAAGGTGCTTCCTTCAAAATTTCTCTAGACATCGTTAAAGACGTCTTAACTGTTTTACCATTATCTAATAAGACTTCCGAAATAACGAAATCGTATTTGCCTGCTTCCATTGGAACAGAAATGGCAAGTGAATAAACTCCATCAACTAAAGTAACATCATAGTAAGTATCATTAACCTTAATTTGTTTAACTTGAACTACCTCAGGACTAACTTTAGCCGTAAACATAAGAGTAATATCGCTTTTATCTATGTAGTACTCGCTAGAAACATTGTACTCCGTTAATACGACATTCGTCTTCTTGTTGACATCCTCTACCACCTGTCCAACATCTTCGACATCTACTTTACCATCATTATTAGTATCGTAATCTTGACTTGGTCTTACAACAGGTTTGTTATCTTCACTCGGAAGTTTCTCTTTTTCCTCTTTAGTTCCAGCCATATCGATTAAATAATCAATAATTTCTTCGGCGTCTTGATAATCTTTAACCCCATCGTTATTGACGTCTTGCTTATTATAATTAAAGATAAGAAGAACACTAACACCGATAAGAACTAATACTTCGGAACCAATTAAACTCCAAAGAACCTTTTTATTTTTTTCATCCTTACGACTATAGATAAATAAGTAAACACCTAAAGTTACAAAAGCAATTATCAAAACTACCAAAACAGGAAGATAAGTAGAAGCCTCTATAACTTTTTCAGAGTCTTCACTAATAACATTCTCTTGATCAGTAGGAATTGCTTCTCCTTCTTTAGCGTCACGAGTTACCGATAACTTAATAGAAGTCGTTGGAAAAGTGGTTTTACTACCCCCCCCGGTAGACGACGAAATATTAGTTAAGGCAATATTTGTATCTCCTACATTAGCATCAGTCTTAACCTTTAGATGGACCTCAAAAAGAATTCCGCTTGAAGCAATCTCCCCAGCCCTGTTAATAATTCCAAATTTGTTATTATCAGGGTTATAAGAAATACTTTCAGTAGAACCTAAGACAAAATTAGTCTCATCTATCTTTTGAAATACATTAGTATCGTATTTCAAAGTAGCCATAAGAGCATAAGAATTTACTCCTTTTGGAACACTAGCTGTAATCACCACTTCGTCATCTATCGTTAAATCAGTTTTAGATGATTTCAAGGTAATTGTTCCCTGGGCATCCACCATCACAGGTAACAGCATAAAAATTGTTAACAAAATAACGAATAAATTTTTAAATTTAATTCGCATAGTACATACACCTCTCAATTTTAAGTATAAGTTAATTTTTGCCTATATTATATTACATAAATCGTAATATGACAACATAATTCGACCAATTATTCAGAAAAAGAAAAAGAGGTTTTATACCCCTTCAGACTCATCCTTAAATTCATCTTGATTAGATTGATAAACTATCGACGTTTTCTCTTGCGAAATAGAAATCGTCGAATTATTATTAGAATCTGTTTCAGGCACAGTATTTTCAATTATTGTAACAGGTGAATCATTAATAACAATTGGTACAGCCACCTCTTGTTTATTCTCAGTTTGTCCATTTTTCTTCGGTTTTTCTTTCGAGAAAATCAAAAAGATATTAGCAAAACCTAAAGCATACAACATAATTTTAAGTGGCGAAAGCATATCGTTATAATAATTGAAGTTAATATCGTAACCTAATCTTGTCCGCCAAATCATAAAATTATCAAACAAAGCCCTATAGGCAACGTAAATAAATAAAGCAAAGACAAGGCAACAAATAAAATTATAGAAAAAATTATCTTTTACCACTTTATGATCAAAAATAAAGTTAATAACAAACATCGTTAGCACGAATACATATGGTAAAAAGACCGACACTGACTCTAAAATATTTTTATCTAATCTTTGATACATAAACAATATTATGTAAAAGGTCGACGCAAAGCAAATGAGTAAAAGAAGGAACTTCAAATAATAAAACATCTTGTTTAAGATTACTTGCATCATCTCGAACCACCCCCTACTTCATCATGATACCAACTAGATAATTCTTCAACTAGTGATGCCACCTCTTGATAAGCCGTCAAAGTTTCATAGAAACCTTCGCGAACATTATGGCGAATGATATTCGAAGACAAGTTCGTATTAAAGAAATAACTACTATTATTTAAAATATCCGATTTTAAATAATTAGTTCTTACCTTCATATCATCGAGATATAACTTTAAAACATTTTGATTTTGAATTAAATAATCGTTCTTAAAGCCTTGATTTTCAGCATCCGCAAACCACAACAACTTTGGATAGCAGTCAGCAAGAACTTGGTTTTCATAAGCCTCACGTAATTCGTACACATCCAAAATTGTAATCGTTCTTTTTTTAGAAACCTCTTTATATATGTCGTTATCTAAAGCGATAAGGCATTGATTTAAATATTTATCAGCTGTCGAAACTTGAAATTCCGTAAGACTACCATGATAGTTACTAGCATTTACCTCAAGTAATTCTTTACTATGTGCCAAAGTAGTATTTAAATTAGCAAGCGATGTATCATTTGCACTATAAGTATAAGTCTTACTAACTTCAGATTGGTGATACAAATTTATAATAAGGAAAAAAGATGCAAAAGCAAAAACTAAGCCCATTAAAGAATAGGCAATAATATGACAATATTGCCGTACAAAATCCATCATTTTTTTATTCCCCTTTCTATTATTAAACTTCTGGAACTAAAGAAACACGATAATGATAATGCTTATTTTCCCAATCAGTAGGTTTAGCATCTTCCCCAACCCAAACTCTTAATTCGTACTTTTGAGTAGCATTCTTAGCAATAGATTGTTCGGTTAAAACATTGAGTTTTACTTTATCTAGGCTATCTAAGGCTATTTGTTTACCATTAAGTAACAATTGATAATGTAATTGACTACGTGTTAACAAAGTATCCTTAGTACAGCCATCATCTATTTTCCCAATAGGCAAATCTTCAATTAACAAACTGTACTTACCCTGATTATCACCAGTATTTTTTACTTCGAAACTGTAACTATTAATGTTTTTTCCATCCTTATCACTAAGCGGAAAAGAATCGATTAAGGTAACTCCTTTACCACCATCGTTCATCGTAATTTCCAAAGTCGCAACTTCTCCCGAATTATTTGAATTAGCACCAATCGAAGGGGCAAATGCATACGAGAAGTTAAAGATTATACAAAGAGCAACCAAAACTATAAGTGTCAATAGGATTGGGTAAGTTAACTTCCTCTTACCTTCTTCCTCTTCATCTTCGTATTCTTCATCCTCGTCGTATTCTTCGTACTCTTTAGCAACTTGTTCTTCTAATTCATCATTGAGTTCAGTATCGTTTTTCATTGCTTACCATTCCTTTCTTTTTTCTTAGGCTTAACTACAACTATATTTTTGTAATCCTGAGGATACCTTTTCTTCTTTTTACCACCTTTAGTCGAGTTCTTTTCCTTACGTTGAGGTTTAATTACTTCGATTGTTTCAAAATCCATTGGGAATTTACGGGAAGGTTTCTCTTTTTCTTCTTTAACTTCTTGCGGTCTTATTAATTCTATTGTTGGATATTTATCTAATAATTCATATAGAGCCTTTTTAATAACCATCGGTCTAATAATTTCAATTGTCTTGAAATCTATAGGGAAATGTTTTTTAGGAATCTCTGGAATAATAGTCTTAACGTTTAATATTTCTTCAAGCGTAACTTTATCAAACGTATCTGTAACTTGAATATCTTCCTTAGGCATCAGAGGAATAATAGTTTTAACATTTAATAGTTCATCAAGTGTAACCTTAGAATGTGCTTCATTTAACATTTCCTCGATAGATGGAATACTTAAAATAGCATCATCTGGAATAACGATAGGTTCCAAAGGAGTAAGTAGAGGTTTGCTAGGTATTGTAGGTTCAACTGGTACAGATTCTATGACAGGTGTAATTTCTGGAATTTCTACAGTCATATTTGGAATTTCTGTTTCCACTGCTTCAACAGGTAAAGGAACATCCGTTAAAGGTACTCCTTCAGGAGCAAGCATTTTATTTTGTGGCTGTCCATTATCAGTTTCCTCGTCTTTATCTTTCGACGTAAACAAAGCAATAATTATCTTCAAAATATCATATATAATAACACCTAAACTAGGTATGACGATTGCAATAATCCAACCTGTTGATGTCGACAAGAATTGTTGAACATAGCCAAGTTTGGGAATTTTGAACATGACCTTTCCTAACACGTGCGTTTCAGGAACAATCCAACTATCTTCGACGTTATTATTATCACCCTTAGTACGATACCGATAGTTACCTTGAGCATCTTGAGTTTTACCGACAACCCTATGAGTAATCGTTTTACCATAAGAGATAGGGTCATTGGAAATAAATGTGATAATATCTCCAACGTTGATAGATGCCGACAAGGCTTTATGATCGACGACTGCATCGTTAACGTTAATATTAGGTTCCATACTAGGAGAAATAATTATATAGGCACTAAACAAAGGTGAAACGTAATAATCTTCTTGTAAATTTTGTTTTTCTTCTATAACATAGACGACAACGGTTATGATTATTAAAACCAGTATCAACAAAACAGAGTACATAAATACAGAGGCAATAAAGTGTAATATTCTTTTAATTATATCCAAGGTCTTCATCATGCACCCCGATTCCTTCTTACTCTAATATATATAATAGCAAAAATAGAGGTATTTTACAAGAAAGAAAAAGGGACTTTAAAGTCCTCATTAATAATTTTTTACTTAGAAAAGGCTCTAAGATTTACTTTGGCTGAAAATTGTTTATTTTGATAATCTCTAGCATCAATTCCAACCCATAAACGCAAGCGATAACTTTCGTTATAATTCTTTGTATCGATAGTTCTCTCAAATAAAAGTTTACCAGAAAAATCATCACCTTTATAATCGTCAAATTGATTGTAAAGTTTTACTCCGCCACGACCGATTGTTTCAGGAACTGCCACCTCGTTATTACCTTCGCGAGTCGTCACATAAACTTTTACACTTTCGTCCTCCAAAGTTGAATTTTCTAATTTCTCTAGAATAACTTGATAGACAAAAGCCTGATTATCTCGAGCATTACCGACTACATTAAAATCAAAATAAGTACGATTACCCATCATAACTTTACCAAGTTCATCCGCCATAGGCATAGCATTGGTTATATAGATCCCATTAGCAGGAGCCACTGTTCCATCAGGTAAAGTTGTACTTCCAGTATCAGAATATGAGAAAAGTACATCTCCTGTAATAATAGAATTATCCGCATTATGCGAACCACCACCAAAGCCATCACCTGAACCATCGCCTAAATACTGACGATAAAAGGCAAATGATAAAGTCGATAGCCCAGACACCAATAAAACTAAAAGAAATAAAAATAAATAAATCTCCCGATGATTCTTTTTAGGTTCTTCCTCTTCTTCAATATAGTTAATACCAATATTAGTAGAATTTGCTAAGTTTTGGTTTTCTTCTAATTTGTTATCATTCTTATCGTCCACTAGAACCACCTCTATTATAAGAGTACCACATCTAAATTATTAATTCAAGTAAATATAAAATGGTTAGCCAAAAAGAGAATTAACTATTTGACACAATATTTTCAACTATTTCTTGAGATACTCCACTATAACGAACTATATCTGGAACACTCAAACCTTCCTCATGCATTTTGAGAATAATTTCTCGTTTGCCTTTTTCATTTCCTTGTTTAAATCCTTTTTCTATACCTTCTTCAATACCCTCTTCTTTTAAAGTCTTCTTTTCGTATTCATCGAAGGCTTCTAACTCTGCATCACTTAATAGATATCCACTCGATAGGTTCTCTAACTTATTTACCACTTTCTCCATTATTTGATCACCTTTACTTACCTTCCTTAACTCCTCTTTCGAAGTTAATATTAACAATAATGCCAA
>CANQDB010000023.1 GCA_947591175.1 uncultured Bacilli bacterium | reverse complement strand
CAATTCTATATACTTATCTAAATATTGTTCAGTAACTTTTGTCCATTTAACCTCTTGAAATAAACCAAGTTCTTCTTTTTTAGCGTTAAGTTTATTACTTATTTTTTCTAGTTCAGTATAATTAACTAATGCCCCACCATAAAAATTGCTAAAGTATTTACCTTTTCTATGCGATTCATCAGCATAAATTAAATATTGTTTTTTCATTGTATCACCACTAAATGATAGTGTATCATAATATATTCTTCTGTTTCTCAATAAAATGTAAAATTTTTACGTTAATTTTTGTTAAAGAAAAATCCCTCGCCAAGAAAATACTCAACGAGAGATTTTTCAGTAAATATTGTTTCCTTTTCTATTCATTATTTTTGTTGCCAGCGGCTTGAATAATGAAATTAAATATCTTTAAGTAAACTTCGATTATCGAAAAAGATAAAGCAAATGCTCCTAGCCACTCGTACTTCTTAGGTAATCTACTTTGAATGCTATGGTTAATTACTTCAAAATCCACAAGCAAGAACAAAGTAGCAACGATAATTCCAATTGCTCCTGCCGCCGTAATTACACCACTATTGTTGATAATAAAGGTAGCATACTCTTTAGTAGCAGGAATCTGATTCATAACGTAAACACCTAGAGCAAGAATTACTCCAACAACTACTAAAGTAGCCAAACAAGAAACAAACTTCTTTTCAACTTTAACGATGTGAGTTTGATATAAGAATAACATTACGAGAACTATCAACATCGTTAAACCTAGAGCAATTAGGCCTGGGTATACATATTCATATCCAAAAATATGAAATAAAAACGATAATGCATAGCCTTGACCGAATGAATAAATCGATCCAAAAAGAAATGAACTTTTAACAAACTTAAAACTAATAAACGTTCCAATTAAACCTATAAAAATACAACCAAAAGCAATACCTGTTTCGATTAAGTTGATATCGTACCCTTCTATTTTTTCCATATAAGTAGTCGGTACCATACTACTAGTAGCAAAGAACGTTACTACTCCTACCACTGTTAACAATAAAAGAAAAATTGTCTTTAAACTAATTCCTTTAACGGTACAAGATGGTTCGCCACTTTCTTCAACCTTATCCATTTTTGAAACCATTGGGTTGGCTAAAAATAGACCTAATCTTCCTACTTTACTTTCCACAACTGCCATAAAATAAACTCCTTCCTACCCACATTATAAAATAAATTACTGGATATGGCAAATCAATACAAGGACTTACCTTATTAGTCTTTTGTTTCATCATAAGTCCAAATAGATAATTTCCCTTTAGCATCGATCATCTCTTTTAAGGGTTCGACATCTTCTAAAATCCAAGCGTATCTTCCCTCTCGATAGTCTCCACAGAGATACTCTTGCTTATTCTTTTTTATTTCTTCGACAAATTCCTTCGTCATATAAACACAATCGACAAGACGACATTTACAAATTATCTTGCCATAATTTAAAGGAATATCTTTTATTAATTCCATTAATTCCTTATTCTCTTTTGCATCTTTTGCTAATTTAGCAAGACTTGCATGAATATAAAGTTCTCCACGATAAGAAGTCTTCCAACTTCTAGTCTCGATTCGTTTTTTCTTTTCCTTAATTAAAGAAGCATAAGGTTCTCTAATACTTAATACTTTCATTACTCATCTCCTATATAAAAAGAGCCCTAAATATATAGGTGCTCTTGTCTTTTTGGGTGTGGAAAAACATCTTTCTCTTTGGCATATTTGGCAACCAAGACTACTTTACCTTCTTTAAGGCTTGCTGGAACATCGATAACACGTTGATTCCTACTACCTTTAAAGTAAAGATCTAGACTACGTTCTTCCAAAAGGAAAGGACCATCTACTAGCACGTCAACTTGCTCTAGTAGAGCGTGCATTTTTTTATCCTTTAACATATCTTCAAAGAGGTATCCAGTATAACACCAAACTGAAAGTCCTATTTTCTTTGCATACTTGGCAATTTCGGTACAAGCTTCACTTTGAAAAACAGGGTCTCCACCGGATAAGGTTATGCCATCTTGTCCTTCTAATTCATCGAGAGCAAGTTTAACATCCTCGATATCGACTTCCATTCCTTTATCAGGATTCCAAGTCTCAGGATTATGGCATCCTTTACAATGATGAGGGCATCCTTGCGTCCAAAGGACAGCCCTAATACCCTCACCATCGACAATCGAATCTCTTTGAATATCCGCTGCTAAACGAATAGTCATTTTAATTGTGACTTAAGATACCTTCGGTACTATGTTTTACGCGATCGTGTTCTTCAGCTTTTTTACCATTGTTAAAGCGTTCTGTAGTACCTACTAAATATCCTGTAATTCTTCTGATCCTTTCGAATTTTACTCCTTCACCAACAATTCTTTCATTATCTTTCATAATTTTCTCCTCCTTTTATCTTCCATAGCAAGTTAAACTTGCATTTTTTACTCTTTCAACAGTAACCCCTTCACCTTCATGACGACCACATCCTGGGCAAACATCACCGATAACACCGGTGTAGCCACATACAGGATCGCGATCGACTGGGTGGTTAATAGCGCCATAACCAATATCGTTATCATGCATGACACGAACGATTTTTTCAAACGCTTCGACATTATTAGCGGTATCACCATCAACTTCAATATAACTGATATGTCCGCCATTTGTATATTTATGATATGGACCTTCAAGTTTTAATTTATTAACAATCGAGATATCGTAATAAACTGGTACGTGGAATGAATTTGTATAGTATTCACGATCTGTTACGCCTTCGATAATTCCGTAAATAGATTTGTCTATTGCCGTGAATCTTCCCGATAGTCCTTCAGCAGGGGTCGCAATTAACGAGAAGTTTAACTTGTATTCTTCAACGTATTTATCGCATCTCTCACGCATAAATTTAATAATTTCTAGTCCTAATTCTTGACTCTTTTTACTTTCACCATGATGCTTGCCAGTTAAAGCTTTCAAACATTCAGCAAGACCGATGAAACCAATTGTCAAAGTTCCATTTTTTAAGACTGGCTTTAATCTTTGATTTGGACGAAGTCCTTTTGAATTAATCCAAACTCCTTGACCTAATAAGAATGGGAAGTTATAAACTTTTTTACTACATTGAATTTCAAAGCGTTCTAGTAATTGATCTTTTACTAAATCCATAAGGTCGCCTAATTCTTTGTAGAAACCATCCATGTCGGCTTTCTTGCTACCATCTAAGACAATTCCGTGTTTGATTCCCAAACGTGGTAAGTTGATCGAAGTAAACGATAAGTTTCCACGTCCTGGAACTACTTCTAAATCAGGATTGGCAGGATTGGCCATTACTCTAGTACGACAACCCATGTAAGCAATCTCTGTCCTGTAATCGCCTTCCTTATAATAAGGTATATTAAACGAAGCATCTATGAATGCGAAGTTCGGGAATAATCTTTTAGCCGAAACTTTACAAGAAAGATGGAATAAATCATAGTTAGGCTCACCTGGTAAATAGTTTAATCCTTCTTTAACTTTAAAGATCGAGATTGGGAAAATAGGAGTTTCTCCCTTTCCAAGTCCAGCATCTAAGGCATATAAGTAATTCTTAACGACCATTCTGCCTTCTGGAGAAGTATCTGTTCCAAAGTTAATCGACGAGAATGGAACTTGAGCTCCAGCTCTAGAGTGCATGGTATTTAAGTTGTGAATGAAGGCCTCCATTGCTTGATATGTAATTCTATCAGTTTTTGCCATTGCTTTATCGTAAGATAAGCGGAAGATTCGCTCAACTTCACTACTATCTTGATAGAACTCTCCAAATACTTCTTGCATATCGAATTCGATTGATTTTAAGCGATCGATTTCTTTAACGATATGTTCCCATTTGAGAAGTCCTAAAAATCCTGTTAAATCGAAATAATCGTAAAGCATTTGTTTAAATTGTTTACGGAAAGTTTTAAGTACACCTGGTGCTAAAAAATAATCAAAGGCTGGAATACTTTGACCTCCGTGTTGATCATTTTGGTTCGATTGAATAGCAATTGCGGCAAGGGCCGAATAACTCATGATATCTTGTGGGCAACGTAAGTGTCCGTGACCTGTTGAAAAACCATCCTTAAATAATTCATTTAAATCAATTTGGCAACAAGTTGTCGTTCCCATTGGGAGGAAGTCCATATCGTGAATATGGATTTGACCACTATCGTGAGCATCCGCAAAACGTTCTTCCATAAGGTATGATTTAGCAAATTCTTTAGCTAATGTACTTCCATATTGAAGCATCGTACCCATTGGCGTATTACCATCAACATTTCCATTTTCTCTTTTACTATCTTCTTCTTTAGCATCTTTCAAAGTAAGTGATTCGATTGCTTTAGTTAATTTGTGATAGCGCATTTGGAAAATCTTGCGTGATTGGGTTCTCCGAATGCGGTAAGAAGAAAATGATTCTAATACATCGAGATATTTTAATTCTTTTAGTTTTTTCTCGATTAAGTCTTGGATATCTTCAATTTTAATTAGGGGGATATCCTTGTACTCTTTCTTGATAGCTTCGACTACTGCTAGGAATACTTTGTTAGTATCTTCTTCGGTGTAATTCTCACTCGTAACACTATCGAATCCTTTCTTGATTGCAACTGCAATCTTTTCTTCGTTAAAGTTAGCCTTTTTACCATCTCTTTTGACTACCTTTAAATCCATCGTGTTTTTCGCTGTTGTAACCATTTTTTACCACCTCTCCATCTTAAATATTTGTATCTTTAATACACTTTCATTGTAGTATCCAAAAATACAAAAATCAATATACTTTTTAACACTTTTTTTGGCTCATTTTTTAGTTTCCTTATTTTATAAGGATTTCTTCAAAAAATTTTTTTGTTCGATTGACGACAATTGACAATTTTGTACATTATTTTTGACCTTTTGATTTTAAAATTTATGCTAAAGGTCAGTTTTTATTTCTCCTTCCAAAAGTAAAACCCTTATTTTATAAGGGTTTTTAATTTTTAAAGATGTGTAAAATTTGTGTTTCAAGAAAAATTATTTTTTCTAAAGGTCAATTTTTAGTTTATTGCTTTAACTCATTTAAAGGCAATAAACTAAGGGATAATTTCTTCTTTTCGAGGTTAATATCGGCCACATAACAGTCGACGATATCCCCTACTTTGACAACCTCATTTGGGTGACGAATATACTGCTTAGAAAGACGTGAAATATGGGCTAAGCCATCGTCATGTAAACCGACATCAATAAAGGCTCCAAAATCGACAACATTACGAACAGTTCCTTGAATTTTATCACCGATATGCAAATCCTCTAAATGCAGCAAATCACTTCTTAAAAGAGGTTTAGGCATATTGTCACGAGGATCACGATTAGGTTTCATTAAGGCTTCGACAATATCTTTTAAAGTATAGGAGTCGATAGCAAGTTCTTGTTCAAAGTTTTGATAATCTAGTTTTGCCAAAGCATCATTTAATTCTTTACTTCCAATATCGTTAGTAGTAAAGCCTAACTCCGTAAGAAGTTTTTCAGTTTTGTCGTAGTTCTCAGGATGAATCGGGGTCTTATCTAATGGATTCTCTCCATCGATAATACGCATAAAACCGATGGCTTGTTCGAAAACTTTAGGTGTTACGCCTTTTATTTTTTGGATTTCTTTACGCGATAGAATCTTCCCTACCTTATCACGATATTTTAGTATTTCATCGATTACTTTTTTAGAAAGTCCTGAAACATATTGCAAAAGAGAGGCACTAGCGGTATTAATATTAACTCCAACTTGGTTTACGGTCTTTTCGACGACAAAGTTTAAAGAGTCATCTAACTTCTTCGGAGTAACATCATGTTGATATAGACCTACCCCAATACTTTTGGGATCAATTTTAACAAGTTCGGAAAGAGCATCCTGAAGTCTTCTTCCAATACTAATAGCACTTCGTTTTTCAACTGTTAAATCAGGAAACTCACTAATTGCTAACTTCGAAGCCGAATATACTGAAGCCCCAGCTTCACTTACGATAACATATTCGACTTTTCGTGGACAATCTTTAATACAATTCACAATAAATGCTTCTGATTCTCTTGAAGCCGTACCATTACCGATAGCAATGATATCAACTTTATACTTATCTATTAAAGAAAGAATTACTTTTTTACTCTCTTCTACTTTATTGTGCGGTTCAACTGGATAAATAACTGCTATTTCTAAAGGTTTACCTGTGGGGTCAAGAACTGCTAGTTTACAGCCAGTACGGAAAGCCGGATCATAGCCTAAGACAACCTTGTCTTTCATCGGTGGAGTAAGTAGTAACTTTTCGACATTTTGCGAAAAGTTAGCGATAGCAACTTCTTCGCCTTTTTCCTTTAAGTCACTTCTAATTTCCCGCTCGACACTCGGATAAATTAAACGTTTTAGACTATCTTTAATAGCCCCTTTGATCGGTTCATAGGCATAAGAATCTTTATTTTTAATAATCTTTCGCTCAAGATAAGAAATAATATCCTCTTCATTAACGTCGATTGAGACTGAGAGAACTCCTTCTTTTTCACCACGATTTAAGGCTAGAATACGATGGGGTTTAATAGAGTTTACTTTCTCACTATAGTCGTAGTACATTTCGTATACTTTCATTTCATCCTTGGCATTTTTCTTTTTCTTTGATGAAATCATGCCTTCTCTATACATAAACTTTCTAATTTCTTTTCGGTATGTAGCATTATCACTAATACGTTCTGCAATAATATCCATAGTGCCTTGGACAGCTTCTTCCCAAGTCTTAACTTTATCGTTTATATATTTTGAAGCCTGCATTTCTAAAGTACCTAAAGTTGGGAACTTCTCTAAAAAGTCGGCAAGTGGTTCCAAACCTTTAGCAATAGCCTCAGTTGCCTTCGTTTTCTTTTTCTCTTTATATGGTCGATATAAATCCTCGACTTCGACTAATTTTTGGCACTTCAAAATATCATTCTTTAATTCTTCCGTCAACATGCCTTTTTCATCGATTAACCGAATGACGTCTTCTTTTCTTTTAAAAAGATTAACTTGGTATTCGTAAACTTCATTAATACTCCTAATCACTTCTTCGTTAAGAGAACCAGTGGCTTCTTTCCGATAACGTGCAATAAATGGAATAGTATTACCATCTTGTAACAAAGTTAAGACTGTTTCCACTTGCTTCGTCGTAATATTTAAATTTTTACTTATTTCGTTAATTATATCTTTGTTCATAAACTGCCTCCATTTTCTATTTTAACAAAGTAGCAAAATAAAAAAAAGAGATTTTTAGATCCCTTTACACTTTTAATAACCTAGTCTTAAAACATCTACTTGAACTTCGTTTAAGCCAAAAACAACTGTATCTTTTTCGCTTGGAAAAAGTAAATCGAACTGTATCTTTTTATCTTTACCGATGGCACTTCCTCTATCTAAAACGATAGCATAGAAAGGATCAATTTCAGTATTTTGAAGTTTGACAATTGTCCCAAAGGGATAACTTTTATCTCCCGCCACTATTCTAATTTGACCATAAGTTTCATCTTCATAATAGATGTTACCATCTCCAACGTAATAGCCAGAAGCCGTATGAAGAGAGGTGCAGCCATAACAATCTGGGCCATAACCGCTTAAAAATCCACTATAACTTTCTAAAGATTCTTCGATATCAGGCTCTTCGACAATCTCTTTTAAAGGATAAGTTCCCAAATATTCTTTTTTAGAAAATGTAACCATAAAAGTGTGTTTTTCTTCTGTGAATGGTTCTTGGAACCACATGATACTTAAGCCTACAACGCATAAAACAGTTCCTACTATCGTACAACCACGAATTATTCTCATTTTCATTTTTCTCCTTATATCCCTATACTTATGTTCCTCTCTTACTATTTAAGAACACTTTTATTGTCGAATTACGTAGAATAAGGTATAAAAGGAGGAATTTTTATAAAAAATTTATCTCCTACCGCTCTTTCTGGTAGTGCGGTCCTACTCGCTTATCTAATCTGTCAAGAGTTTACTCCAGACGAACAAGAAAATATTGGAAACTGGTTTATGCTCTTTGGACAATTCATTGTTACCTACTCTGGTTTTGCGGAAACTGATAACTCTAGTAGTTCTTGTGATAACACCGAAAGTGATACAATCGATACTATTCAAAAGGCTTTACAAAGAATGCAACAAGAAATTTCCCAAATAAAAAACTCGAGATAGTCCCCCGAGTCTTACTTTTTATTTATAGTTATCGGCTCTTACTTCCATATAACTTTGTGGATGATTACATACTGGACAAACATCTAAAGCCTTTGTTCCAACATAAACATGGCCACAGTTACGGCAAATCCAAATCTTTTCTTCACCTTTTTCGAAGATTGTCTTATCTTTAACGTTCTTTAATAAAGTAAGATATCTTTCTTCGTGTTCTTTTTCGATTTTACCAACCATTTCGAATTTAGCAGCAATCTCGTCAAATCCTTCTTCTCTTGCTACTTTAGCAAAATCAGCATACATTTCCGTATGTTCGTAATTTTCACCGTTCGCAGCATCTTCTAGGTTCTCTTCAGTTGAAGGAACATCTCCACCATGAAGATATTTAAACCATAATTTAGCATGTTCTTTTTCGTTGTTAGCAGTTTCTTCAAAAATTGCAGCAATTTGTTCATAACCATCTTTCTTAGCTTTTGATGCATAATATGTATACTTATTACGAGCTTGACTCTCTCCAGCAAAAGCCGTCATTAAATTTGCTTCTGTTTTACTTCCTTTTAATTCCATAATTTATTCTCCTTCTTTTTTTATTTCACTATGTATTATAGCAAATTAGGAACTTCCTTTCAATAAAATTTCGTCTTTCACATATAATATTTTAGCTTGAATTTTCATTGACATTTAAGTCTCATCTATATTACAATAGAAGTGCCAAAAAAAGAAATGGGTCTATAGCCAAGTGGTAAGGCGTGGGACTGCAACTCCCTGATCGTTGGTTCAAATCCGACTAGGCCCTCCATATAAAAACAAAGATTTGTGTTCGTGCACAAATCTTTTATTTTTTGTAGTAAACGTTATAAACGCCCTCAGCATTATACAAAAATTCATTATACGTAATAAGCGGTCTTTGACCATAGGCATCATGGTAGAAATAAATTGTATTTCCCGATATGAAGAAAACATAATCATTAGTAACTCTCAGTTCTTTAAGTGATGGAGCTGTACACAATAATATAGGATTATCTAAATTAGATTTGTATAAACGATAAAGATGGTTACTCGAATCGATATAATAGAAACTATTGTCAGTTTCGACGACTTCTTTAAAAGGATAATTTTTTATTCCTTCGACTTGGTGATAATCTTTACCAAATAAAATCGTACTATTTACAAAGTCATAAATATTTCTATCTTGCCAAGTATTTCCGTCATAATACTGGGCATTAACTTCAGTATTACCAATTTCTCTTATAGATTTCTCTTTAGGATTAATTTCATATTGTTTAACATTAGTCTTATCAAATAGATATGCCTTGCCATCGACAACGCCATTAAAATAGTAATTATTAGAGATACCTTTTTCTAATTCAATAGTCGACTTCCCAAAAAGTGTAATATCCGTAATTAAAATTGAGTTAAATTCGCTAGTCGTATCAATATTTGGCATAACAAAGTAATTATCAACTAAAAGTGGTTTCTTCTGATAAGCATCTACAAGTAATAGAGAAGTATATTTTTCATCATTTTGGGACAAACTTTCGATTCCTTGATACTTCCATACACCAACATATATATTTTGAGGAATGTCAGCTTGATAAGTATATAAACCTGTATATTCTTTTTGTTCACTAGATGGTTCCCAACTAGGTAAATGGTAGCCATCTTTCAATAATTCTTCTTGAAAAGAAGCAATGGATGAGTTCTCACTTTTTAAAGCCGTGTAACTATAAAGATTACCATTTTGATTGCAAATAGGATCATGAACGTCTTCTTTATCGTCGACATAGACTGGATAAATACATTGGGCTTGATCATTTTTAAAATATTTTATATCCGTAATTATCTTATCTTGTTTGTTGTAATCATGTTTATTTTCAAATAAGAACAATTTGTCATTCCACGTAACTTGGAATTGATATATAGGTTCATTATCACTTTCTAGTAATTTTTCAACTATCGCAAAAGTTTCGTTGTCCTTAGTTAAACTGTATTCAATATTATGTTCCTTAGTAAAAAATACCACTAAGAACTGGAATGCCAAAATTAAGATGCCTAAAAAAATCGTAAAAGATAATATTCTCTTCATCAGTATTCCCTCCTACTATCATTAGTATAACAAAAAAAGAACTTTTTGAATAGTTCCCTTTTATGGCTTTTGGCTAATTTTATATTTTTTCTTTTCGCTCATCATATACGAAGTAATATTTGTTTCAATCTCATCTAAAGCATCTTTGCTGATATTGGAAAAGCACATGACTTCTTTAACGGTATCGATGATAACTCTCCCCCAAAGGATACCAACCGAAATACTTAAATCGTTATACATATCGGGAGTAACGGCATTGACAAAGTAACCGAAGACTACCCTTTTACGCCCAATTAAAATTCTTTGATTAGTAAGAGCGACGACCGCTGTTTGAAAGAAATCATAAAAACGGTGATTCTTCTGGCCAACGAAGACAAAGAGAGGTTCTTCACCAGGATTTAAATACTTATCTACTACTCGTGCATTTTTTCTAACTCGCCAGGCAATAGTTTTAGGATACTTTCTTTTGAACTCTACAGCGAGTTCTTCGACACTTTTATTTTTCATTTTACACCTCTATTTAATGAGTTTGTTTTCTTTTAAGAAATTCTCAACTGTTGCTTGTTCTTTATATCCATCTATTCGAGCTTTAATGCTATTGTCACTTACAACTAAAGTAATAGGAGTCCCAATACCACCCTGTCCACCTGAAACAGTATCAATTGCTAAATAGGCACTCTTTTCGTCATCAGTAAATTTATCGATATTTAAATATTTGATATCAATACCATGAATAGCCACAATTTTTTCCAAAAGTGGTTTATACTTTTGACACCAAGAACATGTTGGTCTTCCTACCATTACAATAGTGTCTTCCGTGCCCGCATAAGTAGTTAAAAATTCGTCAAACGTGATTTCCGTAAGTGGATTAGTATTAATTCTAGCACTTACATTTTGAACTTCTGAAACTAGGTAGAGTCCTAAGACGATGGCGACAACTGATAAAACTGTGACAATTCTTTTACCGATAACATTCAAATGATTATCTTGTCCTTTATCTTTGGTAGAAATTTCCTTAGTTTCTTTTATATTAGAATCCTTCTCTTTTTTATTTTCCTTAATTTCTTCTTTCTTTTGTTCCAAATATGCTAAATATGCTTCTTCTAATTTAATTAACTTATTCTTTTGTTTCTTTTGTTCGTATTCTCTTTTTAAGCGCCTATAGTTATCTTTAATTTCTTTATCCGATGCATCGGCTTTAACTTTTAAAACTCTTAAGTAATCTTTCATAACATATACCTCTTTTCTCAATTATAACAAAAACAAATCTATTTTGGTACATTTTTATCTATATTTTATTACTTCGAGTCTTATTTTTCCACTTTTAGAATTACCCAGAACTTGGCCTAGACGAAATTTTCCAACATGACGAATCGATAAAATATCCCCTTCTTTTAAAATCTGATTGGCATTTTTGGCTTCTTGGTAATTGCAAAGAACTTTATGCTCCTTTAGATAATCTATAGCAACTTTACGACTACAAGGAATAATGCGACTAAGTATGGAATCCATTCGTAAACTGGAAACAAAAATAGTAAAAACTTCTTCGTGAACTTCTTCTAAGATTATTTCGTTAATCTTCCTTAAAGAGATAACTTTATTGCCAATTTGTTTTAACTCATTATCGATAAGTGGTACTACTTTGTTTAAAACAGCAAAGACTATTTTCTTTTGTTCGACAAAGATATCCCCAAGAACTTCTTTCGTTAAACCCAGTCCAAAAAGAGTTCCTAAAACATCTTGGTGACGAAGATTTAGGGAACTATTATCTATTTCATAAATAGTTGCAAAGTGTTCTTCTTCACCAAAATAAATTATTTTTTTAGTACAAAGAGGATTAAGTTCAAGAACTGAGTATGGTATTTTTTGACTACCTAAAAAAGATGTACAAACTTTTTGCTCGCACTCATCTAAGAAAGGACTAGCAGTAGTTTTTCCAGTTTTTACGTGTTCTTGATAACAGTCTTTAAGGTGTCCTAGTAAAAAGTGATCTTCTTTAGAAAATTGATTTTTGTCATCCATAGTTGTTCCTCCTCTTTAATTATACCATATGTCGATAGTTTTTACTTCTATTTAGGTTGTTTAGTTCATATAGTAAACCGAAATGAGTGGATAAAATTGGCAATAAAAATTGGAATACCTAGAGCATTACTATATTATCATTATGCAGTATTATGGCGGACGTTTTTTAAGGAATTAGGTCTACAAGTTTTGGTTTCTTCGAAGACGACACAAGAGACTATCGAAAAAGGAAGAAAGTATGTCGTGGATGAAACGTGCCTTGCTATGAAAATTTTTATGGGACACGTCGAGGAACTTGCAAAAACCTGCGATTATGTTTTGGTACCAAGACTTGTCTGTATCAGGAAAAAAGAGAAAATGTGTACTAATTTTTCAGGGTTATATGACTTGACAAGAAATCTCTTTAAAGTAAAGATTTTAAATTACAACGTCGATGTCGAACATAACGAGAGTGAGTTTAATGCTTTTTTAAAAATGGGCGAAGTTTTGGGGTTCTCTTTAAGAAAGACGGCTAACGCTTATTTTAAAGCCAAGGAAAAAGAGCAGGAGAAAAAACTAGATGGTATCGATTATCAAAATCTACTACTCAAGCAGGATAGTTTAAAGATTTTACTAGTCGGACATCCATATAACCTCTACGACCAATTAGTAGGTGGCGAAATTAGTGACTATCTAAAAAAGGAAAAAGTGGTAGTCCTCTACTCCGATCGATATGATTTAAAAAGGCGCGAAGAAGACGCAAAGTTGGTAGATCCCAATATGTATTGGACTTTTAATAAGGATTTGGTTGCTTCATTAGTGTATTACCGCAAAAAAGTGGATGGCGTAATTATCATCAGTTCTTTTCCATGTGGCCCAGATTCTTTAGTAAATGAGATGATGGTTCGGAAAGTTAAAGGGGTTCCGATGATTACTTTGATAAGGGACGAATTAAATAGTGAAGTTGGATTAGTCACAAGGTTAGAGAGTTTTTTAGATATGATTAAAGAAAGGAAAATAACAAATGTCGAACAAAGAAGTCGTTAGTTTTCCCCAATTAGGAAATTATTACGTACCGATTACTTATCTTTTGAAGCGACTTTTAAAAATGGAAGTCAAAATGGCTCCTCCAATTACAAGGAAGACTATCGAATTAGGGACCAAGTATAGTCCTGATTTTGTCTGTATTCCTTTTAAATATAATTTAGGAAACTTTATCGAGGCTTTAGAAGAAGGGGCAACTATCTTAGTACAAGCAGGAGGTGGTTGTAGGTACGGCTACTACGCTGAAGTGCAAGAACAAATTTTAAAGGATTTGGGATATCACTTTAAGTTTTATACTATGTTAAATCAAAGATACTTTGCTCCTACTTATTTATATCGGACACTAAAACAAATACAACCACGTCTATGGTTTGGGAAATATGCCTATTACACCCTACTTGCTCTAAAGATGGTAAGTGATATGGATAAGATTGATGTCTATGTTAGAAGTAATATTGGGTTTGAAAGAGAAGATGGTTCTTTTTTAAAAGTCCAAAAGGAAATGTTAGATTCTTTTTCAAAAGTTCACACGTTTTTAGGACTTCATCGAGCCTATAAAAAGTACTTGAAGAAATTTAGGGAGATTCCAATAGATAAGCCAAAGGATTGTCTTAAAGTGGGAATTATCGGAGAACTATATACTTCGATGGAACCATTTTCAAATTATTTTTTGGAAAAAGAGTTAGCCAAAATGCATATCGAGGTTAGAAGGTTTACGGATTTAACTTATTTACTTTTTAAGAAGCCGCACGTCGAAAAGAAGTTATTAAAAAAGATACCCGAGTACTGTAAGTATACGATTGGGGCGGACGGTATGGATAATGTCGGAAGATGTAAACTTTTAGCTGAAGCAGGATACGATGGAGTCATTCACATTAAGCCTTTTGGCTGTACCCCTGAAATTGGAGCTATTCCTATTATTTCGAAGATATGTGCGGATGAAAATTTGCCGGTAATCTTTTTTAGTTTCGATAGTAATACGAGTGAAGTTGGGATTAAGACAAGACTAGAAGCATTTTACGATATGTTAAAAATGCGAAAGGAGAAGAAATGACTGAGGGTTATTTAGGAATAGATATCGGTTCTATTTCGACGAAAGGTGTCGTTATCAACCGCGAAAAAGACATTTTAGCGGAAGATTATTTGTGGACTAATGGAAACCCCGTGGAGGCCGTAAAAAGGTTACTTGCTAGTTTAGAAAGACAATGTCTAAAGAAAAAGATAAATATTGTGGGAGTCGGTACGACAGGGTCAGCCCGAAAATTAATCGGAGCTATTTTAAATGCTATTATCGTCAAGAATGAAATAACGGCCCACGCGATTGGGACTTTAACAAGACATCCAAATATTAGAACAATTATCGAAATTGGTGGACAAGACTCCAAGATTATTTTATTAAATAAAGGAATTATCGAAGACTATGCCATGAATACATTGTGTGCTGCTGGGACTGGGGCTTTTTTATCAAGTCAAGCGGAACGCCTTCATATTCCAGTCGAAGAATTTGGAGATATTGCTCTTACAAGCAAGCATCCTACAAAAATTGCAGCAAGATGCACAGTATTTGCTGAAAGTGATTTAGTTCACAAAGCCCAAATGGGTTACAGTAAAGAAGATATTATCGCGGGGCTTTGTAAAAGTGTGGCAATCAACTACTTAAACAACGTCGGAAAAGGAAAAAGAATACTTTCCCCTATCATTTTCCAAGGCGGTGTCAGTAAAAATAAAGGTGTCAAGAAAGCCTTCGAAGAACTCTTGGGAGAAGAAGTAATTACCGATAACTATGGTCACTTAATGGGTGCCTATGGTGTTGCTATTTTAGCCGAAAGGACCAAAGAAAAAAGACCTTTTAGTTGGGATATCAAAGATCTTAATTTCAAAACTATCGGTATCGAGTGTCAAAAGTGTCCTAATCATTGTGAGATTATTACTATTCGTAAAGAGTGTGAGTTAATCGATGCTTGGGGTAATAGATGTGAAAATGGAGCCATTACAAAATAGGCTCCATTTTTGAATACTATAATTAACAATCATTCTTCACGTCTCTATAAATTTAAGTAAGAAGTAAAATTCAAAAGTTGCCACCGCGGTTGAACCAAGGGTGACGTCGCAGAAACGAGCAAACCGGGAGAGAACACGGGAAACGAGAGAAATTTTTTTATAGATAAATCCCTGCCCTCTAAAAAGAGGAGGCGGGCACATTTAAAAGTCAATCGAGTAGAGAAAACTTTTCAAGATAATTCTTGAATACTTTTCCCTCTCACACCACCACAATGCTGTCAACTTAAGAAAAATTGTAATCACATATTATACCTAATATTTGTAGAATATTTATTTCTTCCGCTTGT
>CANQDB010000022.1 GCA_947591175.1 uncultured Bacilli bacterium | reverse complement strand
CGTGCATTACGAAGGAGATTACGAACTTACAACTCACAACGACAAAGATTGTATTGCCTTAGAAGATCGGGATGATAATGGTGACTATCACACGACTTACTTAGTTATTT
This sequence comes from uncultured Bacilli bacterium, assembly GCA_947591175.1. Classification (GTDB taxonomy): domain Bacteria; phylum Bacillota_I; class Bacilli_A; order RF39; family UBA660; genus Faecenecus. Next base: position 15,834 of record CANQDB010000022.1, on the reverse strand, counting down.
TAAATGGTGGACAACTTGCCTTCGAAGATATATATGATCAATATAACGATTTGAGTTTTAGTTCACAACAAATGGTAAAAGTTAGCAAGTCGACAGTAGTTTACAAAAAGGAAACACCACAAAAAAATGAAATTCAAGAAGAAGAAACAAGCGAAGAAAACTACTCTTACCTTACTGAGTTAACTTACGACGAACTAAAGGATATAAAAAGAAAAGGTAAAAAATTTGTCTTCGTCATAACGCAAACGACTTGCTCCCATTGTATTTCTTATAAACCTACTTTAAACGAAATTGCTGAAGAAGAAAATATCGATATCTATATTGTCGATATTACTAAGATGAGTGATGATGATTATGAATCCTTTAAAGAAGAAACACAATATATCCAAGAACACGAAAGATGGGGTACTCCTACTACATTAATATACGAGGGTAACGATGAATTAGATTCTTTAGTGGGTAACGTTGATAAAGATAAAGTACTATCTTTCTTAAGAGAAAATCAACTCATTTAAAAAGGAACAAAACGTTCCTTTTTTTAGTTGAATTTAAAAAGATTTAAGCCGATTTCTTCGTCGTAAGCTCGGTCAACTTCACCATCAATCAAGGTTATTACCATTTCACAGGTAGCACTTACAACAGCTCTATTTAAATGACCACCAAAGACCTTTCCGTCTTTATCACCGACACTCATGTGAAGATGACTGTAGTACTCGTGATTCATCGTGTTGATAGTTCCTGTAAGGCTGACGATTTCAAAGTCTCCTTCAAAGTGATTCGAGTAATACTTTTTTTCAAGGGTATGAAAGACACCTACCGTAATGTCATTAACTGCTCCTAAAGCTTCGATCGATGCTAATTTAATATTTTCTTTACTAGCTAACTCTTTTAACTGTTCGAGTATCTCCTCACCCTTGTCCATTCTCACAACAATCTTATTTCCAAACTTACGATATTCCATTTTATCTCTCCTTTACTTCGTAATTTTTGAACAATTTTTTACCTAACGTATTGTACGTTTCGTCATTACTTAAAATAATATCAAATGCTTTTTGAAAAATAGAAGTGTTACTTTCTTCTACCAGCCAACCTACACGAATAGTATCAGATCTTTTTTCTTCTTCGACCATTCTGATGTCGTCATATTGATCGCCCAATAATATTACCTGTTTCCTATCTTTTAAACGTTCTTTAATATCAACTGGCAGGGAAACTTCGTTTTTGTTAAGGCTGTGGATAACATTATTTTCGATACCTGTCGCTAGACCATTTTCAAATTTAATCATATTCGAACTAATATAGATATTGTCATAAAGGCACCCTTCTTGTTGCAAGAACTCTTCGATAAAATTACCAACGCCTGCCGAAATAATTATCAAGGGAATATGATTAATATACAAGAATTTTAACCATTCTTTGGCACCTTCTCTGAAAGCCATAGTCTTATGATTACTGACAGATGTTTTGATAAACTCTTCTTTGAGTTGATATTTTACAAACAAGTTTATGTGTTTACGGTACCACTCGTTCATCTTTTCCAATCGATAAGCAAATGGTAAAGATGTGTCTATTTCAATAGGTCGATAGTAATCGTAGTAAGCTTCACGTTCTCGTTTGTATGACTCTGGCAGGAAGTCGGTACTCGATAAAAGTGCCCAAGAAGTTTTACTATTGCCTACAGTGAGAGTTCGATCAAAATCAGAGACAACGTAACAGTCATTTAGCCGAGTTATTTTCGGAATATTGTCTTTAGTAGAAGTTAGCATTTTTATCACTTCCAGTTTTTATCTTAAGTTATTTTTCCTTTTCAAGCAAGATATTTTTATCTATTTTAGGTAGATAACTGGAGTTTTCTAAAACAGTAATAGCAACATTCCAAGTTGTACCATTTGCATGAATTATATAGTGTTTATCTTCCCAGGTACCTAAATAGAGCGTGACGTGTCCCGCTTGATATAATAATGAACCCGGATGTTTCTCTATTGTTTGTAATTTAGTAGAGTCATCTTGATTAGATAAATCTATGATTTGACCGACACTTGTATTTTGACTCGAAGTGTTTCGCGGGAACTTAAAACCAAAGGTTCCAAAAATATTCGATATGTAGCCAGAGCAATCTACTCCTCCAGTGTATCCACCCCAAGTATAAGGTGTGTTTTCGTATAAAAGAGCTTCCATGTAAAGATTTCTTAAAGTATATGGTAAATAACCGATATAGGCTTGATCTTTGGCAAGAGATATTGTTTCTTTGGCTAAGTTACCATTGGTAGCTCTTTTAGGAAGAACTACTTTGTAACTATCTTCAGTTGTCTTTTCTAAAGGAAGCCGAACACTCATATCTAAGGTAGTATCTCCTACTTTTACTATAGGATCAGTAATAACTACAAAATTTTCTTCGTTCAAAAAGTAATTCCAATCGTCTGTAGTAACAATTGCAACTGTCTCTTTTAAAACCCAACCAACATAATTTGGTGCCATAACGAAATACCAGTTAGCATCTAGACTTTCATGTAAAATAAGGACGGGAGTATTAACTAATAGTTCACTTTCTTGAAGATTATCTACTTGGGTATTTTGATTACTGTTATAAAAATGAGTCATACTTGGAAAAGAACGTAAATTGCTTCTTGCGACAACAAGTCCTCTTTGGAAATTATCTTCATTTATTTGGTCTAAGTTGCGATTATCTAAGATTTCATCAACTTGAGTTTTAGTAATACTTTTGCTTCCATCGTACTTTGGTAAAGTTGGCATACTATAAGAGGTAATGTAATTTTTTATATCTTGAACACTTACTTTGGTGATATTTGTAACATCGTAAAGTGCATCCGTCTTCGCCTTAATTGTTCCGTTATAATCTTTAATTTCTTGAGATGTGAGTCTAACTTCATTATCTAGAGTCTCAAAATAGGGTGATAATTTTTCGGGGATATGGAAGACTTCTTGTTCTATTTTCGGTGGTTCTTCTTGAGAAACATCTGGTTCATTGGTACCTTTTGGGTTTTCAGGCTTATTAAAAATTAACATAATCATAATACCTCCTAAAAGGATGAGTGATAAAACACCTATTCCTATTAGTACTTTATTCTTTTTAGAAATCATTTAAACCACACCTTTCTTTTGTTTTCGTCTTTCTTTTGTTATAATGAACTTTAAGGTGATTTTTATGCGTTCGACGGAGACAATTTTAAATGAAACTTATCTTTCTTTAGGCTGTTTCGTAAGAGATTTAAATTTAAGTAAAGAGTATTATCAACTTTATCGCAAAGGGAGAATTATCACCGAACCAAGTTTTATCGAAATGACTTATCGTTTAGGTGGTATGAATTCCAAGTTAAATACAAGATTTGTGATTCTATCTAACAAGGCAAACGATATGCGGTTTTTAGAAGAAGATACTGCTTGGGGACTTTTTGTTATTAGGACACATGCTTATTTTAAAGTCCTAACGCGTTTTCAAGTAAAAGGAAAGCATGTAATTGTGCTACTACAAATCGACGAGTTAGATGTTTCTTTCTTTAAGCATAATGAGGTTAGTTTCGATAAAGACTTAGTTCAGCAAGTGAAGGAGCAAATGAATAGTTTGCTTTCCCAAGAACCCGTAAAGGAAACTGATAACAATCTTTGGTATCGGCATACAAACTTTCCGATTGGACTAAAAGATGATGGGGCTTTTTATTAGTTTATCGACACATTATTAGTTAAAAGAAGAGTTAAATTAACTTCTCTTTTTTTAACTAACCGTCCCTTCTTTGATTTTAGTGAAAGTTATATCTTTTTCAGTTTCTAAATCTTGAATTATTAATTTTTTAAAATTATCTTTAGCAAGAGCTGCTGTATATACTTTCAATTCAATGTCTTCTTTTTTAGAAATTCCATCTTTATTCACTTCTGTTTGAAATAAGGATAACTGATAATAGTAATAATTTTCATCTTCAAAGATTTTGCCTTCAGAGGTATTAATTCCATTTTCTAATTGAAAAATACCTTTTTGGTAATTATTTTTTAAATTTGTTTTCTCTTGATACCATTCAAATGTTCCCTGTTCATTTAAAACCAATAAACTTTTTTCTTCCCAAGCGGTATAGAGTTTTTCTTTATATCGAATAATATCGCTCAAAGTTGGTTCTTCTTCTTTTTTTAAGTCAATACTCCAAGGTAGTAAATCCCAAGAAAAGTCGAAACCAATAACCATAGCTATTAGAATAATAGTAATTGTAATGTTTAAAACTGAAAAAGTGGTGCCTGTAATGGCAATTCTTCTATATTTTGAAGTAACTCCAAAAATACAGATAACGAGCCCAATAGTAGCTAAAATAAGTGATATCAAAGGATAGAAAAATAGGACAATAAAGGAACCAAGACTTAAACCTAATCCCAGTTGCATGTAATTTCGAAATTTATTGTCCTGAATTGCTGCCTTAATCAAAGATTCTAATGAAATTGATTCTCCACAATAAGGACAAACTTTAACTTTTTCAGAAATTTTTCTTCTACATAAAGGACAAGTTATTTTCTTATCTGGAACCTCTACTTTCTCAAATGGTGGCAAAGGATTTCCGCATTTATCACAAAAGTTTTGATCTTCTTGGTAAGGGGTTCCACAATTTTTACATATTAATTTGGTCATACCCTCTTTATTCCTTTCTTTTAAATTATTCGCTTATAATACCATTTTGTTGATAGAATGAAAGTGTTTCATCTTTTGAGGCAAGACCTGATAAGGTGTTAGTTATTTTGCCATCTTTCATTATCATTGTTAATGGTGTACCCCAACGTTCATTTTCACTAAAGTAAGGAAGTGAGGCAATAAATTCATCAAATTCGGTGTCCTGCATTTTTAAAATATCTAACAAATAGATAGGAATTCCTTGTTCTTTAGCAATTTCGTCAAGGATTGGTTCATATTGATGACAAAAGCTACAGGTTGTTTGAACGATAACAAAAACGAATTGTTTTCCATCTTCTTTCATTTGTTTCCAGTCACTATATGTTAGCTCTGTTAAGTTTTCATAATTAATAGTTGTCGTATCATAATAGTTTTCATTACCAGTTTCATATAATGCATTGGTAGCACCACTTAAAAGGACATTTCCTTGATCATTATCTTTTCCCATTCTGATAGCAAAAAAGCCTTCAACTAAAATAACTAGAGTTAAAACTGTAATTGCTACTATGTAAGATTTTTTCATTTTGATTACCTCTCTTTTTTTCTAATACTATCATATCGTTTTTATTGCTGTTTCGTCAAGAAATTATCAAAGAAAAAACAAGTTAAAGAAAAAGTGCCTATTGACACTTATTTACTATTTGTTTACATCACTATTTACTAAATTATCTACAGCCTTTAAAACTCCTAATTTGCCATAAGAATAAGTTAAGCCTCCCTGTTGATAAGCAATATAGGGTTCTCTTAAAGGGCCATCACACGAAAGTTCAATTGAAGACCCTTGAGTAAAAGTACCTGCTGCCATAATAACCTGATCGGTATATCCTGGCATATCCCATGGTTCAGGAAGAGCAAAAGAATCAATTGGCGACGACATCTGTATTCCTTGACAGTATTTTATTAGTTTATCTTTATCGTGAAAGATAATATTTTGAACAATATCGGCTCGTGGTTCGGCATATTTTGGTTCGACTTCATAGCCTAGTTTTTCTAACAAACGACTAGTAAAAACAGCCGTTTTTAAACTACTGGCCACGACACTTGGAGCAAAAAATAAACCTTGTAAGAAAGATTTGTTAATACCTAAAGTTGGTCCTACTTCACGTCCTTCTCCAGGACATGTCAGACGTTCGCTAGCTAGGTCAATCAAATCTTTTCGTCCAGCAATATATGCGCCATTGGGAGCAATGCCTCCGCCTAAGTTTTTAATTAGGGATCCAACCATGACATCGACTCCTACTTCAGTTGGTTCCTTACTGGAAACAAATTCACAGTAACAGTTATCCACCATTATAATTACATCTTGGTTGACAGCTTTAATTTTTTTCACAATTCGTTCGATTTTATCGATAGTTAAACTCTTTCTTGTTGAATAACCTTTAGAGCGTTGGATTTCGATTAATTTAACTTTGTTGTTTTGAAGGTAATTTATTATTTTGTCATCGTCAAAGTCATCGTCAACCAAATCGATTTGATCGTATTTTACACCGAAAGCTTTAAGGGAACTTGGGTTATCAACTAAACCAATTACTTCATCTAAAGTGTCATAGGGTTTTCCAGTAATACTTAGCATTAAGTCATTTGGGCGTAAAAAGGCAAACAAGGCGACGGTTAGGGCATGGGTTCCCGAAATAAATTGGACACGCACTAAAGCATCTTCACTTCCTAAAACGGTGGCAAAAACTTTTTCTAAAGTATCTCTTCCTAAATCGTCATAACCGTATCCAGTGGTTGAAGCAAAGTGGCTTTCGGAAATGTGATATTTATGAAAGGCTTCTAGTACTTTTAAACTATTGGTTTCTTCTTGTTCAGCAATTTTTTCAAAAATTGGTTTTAGCTCGTTTTCAGTTTCTTTAGCGAGCGATAAAATCTCTGGGCTTATAAGTATTTCTTCCATCATTTACAACCTCCATCTACTCTTAAAATAGTTCCATTGATATAACTTGCTTCATCACTTGCTAAAAAGAGGATAGCTTTAGCAATCTCATCAGGGTCAGCAAAACGATGTAACAAGATTTTATCTAATTCATTTTTAGTAAATTCTTGATCTAGAAATTGATTCATATCAGTGTTAACCCAACCTGGGCAAATGGCATTAACACGAACGTAGGGAGCATAAGCCTTAGCGAGGTTTCTAGTAAGAGAGATTACCCCTGCTTTCGAGGCATCATAATCGATACTTTCTGGATATTCGGTATCTATTCCATTGGTCGATGAAACTTGGATAATTATGCCATGTTTTTGATTAAGCATAATAGAACCCACTTCTCTACTCATCAAAAACGTGCCCACCAAATTAACTTCTAAAGTTTTTAGAAAATTTTCTTTTGTCTTATCTTCTAATAAAGTGTCAATGGCAATACCTGCATTGTTAACCAAAATATCGATGTGTCCAAATCTAGCAACAATTTGACACACTAAATCTTTGACATCTTCTTCTTTTGAAACATCCGCACGCACTACTAAAGTTTCAACACCATAATTATTTTTTATTTCGTTGGCTAGAGATTCCGCTCTTTCGTCTGAATTAACATAATTGATAACAACTTTGGCACCCTTTTTAGCAAACAGCTTAACAGTACTTGCTCCGATTCCTCGACTAGAACCTGTGACCACTACTACTCTATCTTTAAAGTTCATAACTACTTCCCTACTCTTTCCTTCGTTTTCAAATTACGACAACATTATACAAAATCCCTTTTAAAATAACAAGTAACTATCTTACTTTTTAAAAAGTGTTTAAAATTTAGTAAAAATTTACTATAATAAAATAGGATTAGAGAGGTAATATTATGACTTTGATGCATTATTTATTGTTAGTTCCTTGTACATTGTTGGGAAGTATTTATTTTGGGAGAAAATTTAAAATTGAATTAGAAAAGAAATTAACTAAAAGATTAGAGCCTTATTATTGGATTGGAATTGTAACTTTCTTTGTACTTGCCCTTTTGTGGTTATCACCTATTATTATTTTTCTTTTATATACTTGTGCTTTTCTACTTTTAGCTGATACCATTACTTTTCTTTTTAAGAAACTAAATTGGAAAAAGGGAATAAATTTTATAAAGAAGATTTCATACCATACTGTAACGTACATGGTAATAGCTTTCCTTATTACTGTTTGGGGACTTTACAATGCTAGTCATCCAATTATTACCAGAGTGTCAATTAATTTAACAAAAGAGATTGAGCCTCTTCGAATTATGTTGTTGACTGATTTACATTTAGGAACAGGAAATTATGAAGATGAAGTCAAAAAAATCGTCAAGACTATCAATGAGCAAAAAGTCGACTTATTTGTCTTGGGTGGAGATATTTTCGATGAACGGACTCCTTCTTCTTTAAAGGAAAAATTCTACGAAATAATTAAAGATGTTCATACTTCTTATGGCAGTTACTGGGTTGAAGGAAATCACGATTTGTTAACTGAAGAGATGATTGGAAAATTAAAACAAAGTAATGTTCAAGTGTTATATGATAGTATGGTCTTTGTAAATCAGCAATTTTATTTAATCGGAAGAAAGGAGCGAATAGACGATCCTATATCTTTAGAAAATCTCTTAGCAAATGTAGATAAGAGTTACCCTATTATTTTAGTTGATCACGAACCTTCCAGTAGTGAAGATGCTAAGGAAGCAGGAATTGATTTACAATTATCAGGTCACACTCATGCGGGACAATTATTCCCTGCTAACTTTTTCTTAAAACATGGAATTTATCAGGATAACAATTATAACTTGGTAGTATCTAATGGTTACGGCAACTGGGGTGTTCCTGTTAGGACGTCCCTTCCTAACGAATTAGTTCTTATCGAAGTTAATGGCTAGCAAAAAGGACCTTTGTGGTCCTTTATTTGTGGGTATCATGATAATAAGCATACTCGGATAAAGTTAGTGAAATTTGTTCTAATTCTTCGGCTTCACTTGAATCCAATTCATTTAGTTCTTCTTCGATTCGAAAAAGCAAACTTTTAGTATTGGGATAATCCTCATAAAAAATGTTATAGTTTTTTAAAGTGGCAATTTCGGCATCTGATAAGAAAAGTCCATTTTTTCTTTGGCGATGTTCATTTACATCGATATTGTTTTCTTCTTTCATATACCCTACTTTGCTAAAATATCACACACAAGGTTACTTATCTCGGTTGGATTTTCAATTGGAAGTCCTTCGATTAAACGGGCTTGAGCATAGAGAATTTTCGTATATTTTTCGAGACTTTCCGTATCTTTCTTTTGATATAGTTCCTCTAACTTTTCGCGAATTGGATGATCTTCGTTAATTTCCATCACGGTTTCGGCTTTAACTTTTTCACCAGTTGGCATCGTATTTAAGACTTTTTCCATTTCGACTGATAGAGCACCTTTACTTGTTAAGCAAACTGGATGATTTTTTAGGCGATGCGTATAAGAAATCGAAGTAACACTATCGCCTAGGGCCTTTTGCATGGCACTAAATAAGTCTTTAGCTTCGTTATTGGCTTTCTTTAAGGCTTCTTTTTCTTCATCAGTATCGAAGTCTAAGTTATCTTGAGCTACATTTTGGAATTTCTTGTCTTGGTAATTCATCATACATTGAAGAACGAATTCATCAACATAATCAGTTAAGTATAAGATTTCGTAACCTTTTTCTTTGACTCTTTCCGTTTGTGGAAGTAAATCTATTTTATCAGTAGTTTCTCCACAAGCATAGTAAATGGTATCTTGACCTTCAGCCATACGACTTACATACTCTTTCAAAGTTGTTAGTTTTTTATCTTTCGATGAATAGAAAAGTAATAAGTCTTGTAAAATATCTTTCTTCATACCATAACTTGAGTAGATTCCATATTTTAATTGAGTACCAAAATCTTTGAAGAATTTTTCGTAGTCTTCTCGCTTGTTTTCAAGAAGGCTTTCGAGTTCTTTTTTGATCTTCGATTCAAGGCTCTTGGCAATCGAAGTTATTTGATAATTTTCTTGAAGAGTTTCTCTTGAAATGTTTAAGGATACATCTTCACTATCGACAATACCTTTGACAAAACTAAAGTAATCTGGAAGTAGTTCACTACATTTGTCCATAATGAGGACACCTTTAGAATATAGTTGTAAACCTTTTTCATAGTCTTTCGAATAATAATCGAATGGTGCGTGCGATGGAATAAAGAGTAAGGCTTGGTAACTACAACGACCTTCGACTTCACTTCGAATGATGTGAATCGGTTTTTCGTAGTCGTAGAATTTGTCACTATAGAAGTCATTATACTCTTCGTCTTTAACATCTTTTTTAGCTTTTTTCCAAATTGGAATTTGACTATTCAAAGTTTTTTCCGTTTGCACTTCTTCATGTTTATCATCTTCATCGTTGTGTTTAGTTTCGGTAACCATCATCTTAATTGGATAACGAATATAGTCCGAGTACTTGTGAACAAGTTGTTCCAAATGGTATGTTTCTAGGAATTCATCGTAAGAATCATCTTCAGTATTTTCTTTTAAGTAAAGAGTAATCGTCGTACCATTTTCTTTTTTAGTACCCTCTTTTAATTGGTAACCATCGGCTCCAGTAGACTCCCAAATGGTCGACTTATCACTATCGACTGATTTACTTTCGACAATAACCTTGTTACTTACCATAAAAGCGGAATAGAAGCCGACACCAAATTGACCGATAATAGAAATATCTTTCTCTTTAGTGTTTCCTTCTTTAAATAGTTCGGATCCACTTTTAGCAATCGTTCCTAAGTTATCTTCAAGTTCTTCTTCGGTCATTCCGATTCCATTATCAGATATGGTTAAAGTACGATTTTCTTTATCGGGAGTAAGCCAAATCTCTAAGTCATCCTTCTTAACACTAACCTTTTTATCAGTTAATGAGCGATAATATAATTTATCGATGGCATCACTGGCATTGGATATTAACTCTCGTAAAAATATTTCTTTATTGGTATAGATGGAATTAATCATCATATCCAATAATTTTTTTGACTCTGCTTTAAATTGTTTTTTCTTCACAATAATCTCTCCTTTGAATACACCTACTATTTTAGTACGTTCTTTTAGCAGTGTCAACACCAAAGTGCCAATTCCATAATTTTTCATATTTGTTTTTATCCAACTATATAAGAACTATATTGGTAGAAAATACTGCATAATAAAAGCACTCTATTGATTTTTGAGTGACAATAATTCTTTTAGTTTTTTACTAGTTGTTTCTATTAATTCCCATTTTCCACATAAAGTTGTATCTTCCATACAACAAGGTTTATATATTGACCAAAGATAATCTTCACCGCTATCATCAATAATTCGAAGAAATGGTTCTTCTATACCTATTACATCATATATTTTTCCATTAGTAAGGCTTTCGGCACCAAAAGATTTACCAATATATTTAACTTTACCTATAGTTGCCATGAGGTCACCTCTTCTCAATTTTTTTGAATAGTCATACGTTCTTCAAATTATACAGAATCCTAAAACTTCATCATCTTTGCAGCATTAGTTGGAGTAGTTGTACACCTCTCAAATTATACAGGATCCTAAAACTAACGCTTCCTTGCATATTTCTTATTCTCCGTTGTATGCTCCTCAAATTATACAGAATCCTAAAACCAGTTTAGGTTGTGGTTATAGTTTAAAGAGTTGTACGTTTCTCAAATTATACAGGATTCTAAAAACTGATGATTTTACACAATTAAAGTCAAAAGTGTTGTACACCTCTCAAATTATACAGGATCCTAAAACCCCTTGATTGATGGTAGTACGTTCATTTTGTTGTACACTTCTCAAATTATACAGGATCCTAAAACACAAAAGTGAAAAAAATCACATTTTAGTAGTTGTACACTTCTCAAATTATACAGGATCCTAAAACGAAAATGTATTCCTATTTATCGTTGACCAAGTTGTACACTTCTCAAATTATACAGGATCCTAAAACTAGAGGCTGGTACTTCTATCAAAGTATTAGGTTGTACACTTCTCAAATTATACAGGATCCTAAAACATTCCTACTTGGAAACAAGAAAGTCCAGAAGTTGTACACTTCTCAAATTATACAGGATCCTAAAACCTAGGATTATTAGGCATATTAACGAATCGTGTTGTACACTTCTCAAATTATACAGGATCCTAAAACTAAGTGTTATCATCATTAATTGTTACTTCAGTTGTACACTTCTCAAATTATACAGGATCCTAAAACTCATCAGTTAATAAATCAATATCAAACTTAGTTGTACACTTCTCAAATTATACAGGATCCTAAAACGCTAATACAGTTAGTACTTGAGCGGGGGTAGTTGTACACTTCTCAAATTATACAGGATCCTAAAACAAGCCTGAAAAAGAAGAAAAGAAAGAGCATGTTGTACACTTCTCAAATTATACAGGATCCTAAAACTAAGAGTAGAAAATACAATCTATTCGGATAGTTGTACACTTCTCAAATTATACAGGATCCTAAAACATGTTCATAGTCTTAATATACCTGGTTACGGTTGTACACTTCTCAAATTATACAGGATCCTAAAACGAACTAGCCAAGCAAACAGGAAGAGTTCCAGTTGTACACTTCTCAAATTATACAGGATCCTAAAACAATTTTTGTAGAACTTCATCTAATTGCTTTGTTGTACACTTCTCAAATTATACAGGATCCTAAAACTGACAAGTGATACGTTTATTAATATAAGTGTTGTACACTTCTCAAATTATACAGGATCCTAAAACCCAAAAGAGTCATCAAAATAAGTTCCAGTAGTTGTACACTTCTCAAATTATACAGGATCCTAAAACCTATAGAAATTATAACATATGGTTTATAAATTAGTCAAAAAAGAATGAACATTATCATCTAAAATTACATTATAAAGTAGCTTTTTATTTAGATTTAGCATCTTTCCTAATAACTGTGCCATAATCACTTCATCTTGATTTTCTAATTCTATTGTTTCTAATATAAGGAATTGACTAAAATATTTTTTTGCGATTTTTTCTATAACAAAATTACTATATGGTATAGGCCACCATGCTTTTAGTTCCGATATAATTCTTTCATATTCAAATTCTTTTATATTATTTGATGTAGATATTAGATTGTACTCTTCAAATGAGCAATTATTTCCAATATCAAAACTATAACACATATCATATTTTGAAAAATCAAACTTCAAAAAATTAGAATTATAGAAAACAAAATATTTTATTAAATTTGGTTCCGTTCCTTTTGATAATAGTTGTTTAATGATTTGACTTATCAAAAACACTTCATCCCTATTTTTAGACTTTATCTTATAATTAGTCATATTTTGTAAAATTTTTATATAATCATTATTCAATTCATAATTAAAATCAATGTCAGAAGATACTACTATTTTGTCTAAAAAAGAAGATATCGTTTCATTCAATTTATCACTTATTTGTTCAATATTACTTTTTAAAATTAATTCTATATATTCATAAAAGAGGGATTCCTTTTTATAATCCAATTCATCAATTATACAATCGTAACTCATTAAATTTATAATTACAAATTCCTTACTTGTAATCTCTTTGTTGTCTATATAACCTTTGATTGATGAATCTTTATCATTGATAATTCTTCGTAATTGTAAATACAAATTACCATAACCTTTTTCACTTTCAATTAAAATTTTATTATCTTTTTCTATTCTGAGAAATAAATCTTTTTGTTCTTCAAATATTTTTAATACTTTCATTCATTTTCCTCAAATACTACCAACTCTCTTCCTCCAACTAAAAGATCATATTTATTCTTTTCACCTGTTAAATATGTCATATCTTGATATTGTTTTTCAGTAATGCGAAGAATAATAATATTACCTTTTGTTGGAATTATTTTTTCAATTTTAGTTATTTGTTGTTTATAGGAACTATCATTTTGAATAATTTTTGTATAAACAGAGTACTGTAACATGTAAAATCCTAATGAAATGATACTTTTATGAAATCTAGCATAAATCTTTCTATCTATTTCTTCTTTAACTGGGAGATCATATATAAGAATAATACGCATTTGTTTATAATAATTTATATAATCCATATTAGACTTGGGAATACTATTTTATTCAACTCTCCAGTTTCTAAAAAAGATAGGAGATTTTGAACATAAAATTGAATAACTATATTTATTTTATATTCGTAATTATTGTAAGATATCTTCTCGTTTACAATATTTGTCAATGCCTTTTTCAAATTTGGAGTCAGATAATCCTCTTCATTAGTTTGTAATATTTTGTAAACATAATAATCGACAATCGGACGAAAAGGTTCTATAAAATCATCTGCCAAATTAAATGTATTATACTCACTTTTATGACATATTCCCATTGAAGATAAATAACCACACGCAATAATTTCCTGACTAATTTTGGAGCGAATAATTTGATAAATATAGTTTAGGCAATAATTGATAATATCTTCATTAAATCTCTTAAATTGATCACCAAATAAGGCTTTAAAATAAGTTCTACTTGCAATGCCTTCTCGATTGTTTATATCTCCTTCTTGAACTTCATTTAATAACTTTTGCATTATCGATATTTTTTCCTGTTTATTTAATATTTGTAAAGTATCGATTTGGGCTTTTATTTTAGCTCTTATTATTTTAGTCCATAAAAATCTTTTTTCTTTTTCTTGCCAGGATTGTTGCAACAAAAATTTTTTAACTGCACGACTATGATTATATAGTGTAACAAGACTACCAACAGGCATATGAGATTCATTTGTAAAAAGAACATTTATACCTTTTTCACATAATTTTGATAATAATCTAAGAGAAACATTACATCTTGGATCATCAAAGATAATAGTACTTATTTCGTCAAGATGAATCCAATAATCTTCCTCTTCATATCGAACTACGATATTGTTCAAATCTAAATTGACTTTCACTGCTTTTTCTATTAAAACTGTTCTAAATGCCATAAAAAGAAAGAGATGCTGGTTAGGCATCTCGTGGTTTCCTCATATAGAGTTATAATAGGAAAACCTGTATAATTTGAGTAGTGTACAACTCACTACACACTAGTTATATCATTGAATTATCTTTAAAGTCAATCTTTTTTTATAATTACCTAATATATCTATGTCATAGACAGAAAAAGATAAATCATTTCTAGTAAAATACATGCCATTTTTTAAAACAATTACACCTGAATTCTTATTAAATGTTTTATATTCGCCACAAACCACTATCCCATTCTTTTTGTAAATCTCAAGCCAATTTCCATTGTATAAATTTGCTAAAGGTTTAACTTTTTTAACACCGATATATTTATCATATAATAGTTTATAGTATGAATCATTTTCTTTGATTTTTTTAGTTTTTAAATCTACCGATATTGCATAGACTGGTAAAAATATAAATTTTTTATTATCGATATCATAATAAACTTTTGTACAATATTGTGATAATGAGTCAAAAGCAATAAGAGTTTTACTCTTTTTATTAATATCTTTTTTTGTAATTAAATATGGTGTTGTGATATTAGTATAATACCTTAAACGAACAACTAAAGGACTACTATTCGTTTTGCTTGGAACATGAATTCCATGAAGTAAGTAATCAAACTTTTCCTTTCCCAAATCCAAACCATTGCGCTCAATACAGTATGATACAAAAGGATTTTCTTTTTCACGTCTTGTTTCATAGATTTCCTTTAAATAATTAAACAATTTGATATTGTTATCATGACATAATAAAGTAACCGTTGTATCATTTTCATCAAAGAGTTTATCAAATAAGTTTACAGTATCTTTAGAAGAAAAATCTGCAAGATAAATATTATCCACTTGATCAATACGATAGTAATTTCCATTTTTTTCGATTATCTTATAAATATTGGCATTTGATAATTGACCTTGGGGATTTTTGGATACTTGATACGATAATTTAATCTTATCATCGCTATCAATTTCTTTTAATTGTTTTTTATATGGAACAAGACTAAATTCTTCAATATAATTTTGATTTTTTTCTAATTCTTCTTTGTCATTATTAAGGAAAAACTTAGGATTGTTTTGCATTTCAATAATAAATTTACCTAGTGGTGTGGTGGCAGTTCCTGCTACAATACTGGCATCGACGGCATGATGATATTTTCCATCATCTCTATCTTTAGGAAGATTTTGGTGTTTTCGAACATTAGCTGTTAATTGACCAGGAAC
>CANQDB010000021.1 GCA_947591175.1 uncultured Bacilli bacterium | reverse complement strand
TATTTCCCTGTTCTTGTTGTTCCGTTGTAGTGAGTAAAACCTAGAAAATCAAAAGTTTCTTTTGTACCTTTGTTTCTTCCAAAAGGCAGTATTCTGGTCTTCTCTTGTTCCATTTCAAGTCCAAATTTTGCTAGTCTTTCTACTAGTAATTTATAGACTTCTTTTGCTTCTTCTTCGTATTGGAACATTATAATGAAGTCATCCGCATATCTTACTAAATATGCTTCTCCTTTTAATCTGGGTTTAATATACTTTTCAAAGAATAAATCTAGTACATAATGTAGGTATACATTTGCTAGTACTGGTGATATTAATCCACCTTGTGGAGTTCCTTTGTCGGTTTCATAGTATTTCATATCTTCCATATACCCACTTATTAGAAACCTATTGATATATCTTAAGAATACTTTATCTTTGATATCATGGTCTAGGAATTTCATTAACCATTTATGGTCAACATTATCAAAGAAACCTTTAATATCACAGTCTAGAATATAGTTTACCTTATTTATCATAATTCTTTGATTTATTTCTCTAATTGCTTGGTGGCAATTTCTGTTTGGTCTAAATCCGTAAGAATTATCTAGGAATTTGCATTCGTATATATCATTTAATACGTCTGCCATTATTCCTTGAACTAGTTTGTCTTCATATGCTGGTATACCAAGTGGTCTTAATTTTCCATTTGCTTTCGGTATATATGTTCTTCTGACAGGTAATGGTTTGTAACTAAATTTCTTCATACGTTTTATTAAGTTATCTAGATTATCTTCCAAGTTCTTCTCGTATTCTTCTTTAGTTACTTTATTTATTCCACTTGCTTTGTTCTTTTGTTGCTTATCATGTTGTTCTTTTAATCTTTCTTTATTGACTAAATGAATTAAGTTTTCCACCCTAATATTTCTTTGAGCGTAGTATTTTATATCTTTTCGTTCATTTTCCACTTCATTTCCTCCTCTTGGGATGTAAAGTGTTTCTCTAAAGAAACGATTATTTGCTAGTCCCTTTGCTCTAGAGTCGTTACTTCTTTCTTTGCTACTATGGACTAGTCCGACTACTTATATACCTTTTGAGTGTCTTAGGTTAACCAAGTCCTTGTACACCCATTACTCTTTACTATTGGTGTTTTAAACCTTTTAGACTTAAGAGTATATAAGTCCTCTCAGGTACGTGTAATATAACTATGTAGAACTCGCCATGTCCTAAAGACCCCGGTAGATTTCTCATAATGTCTCGCATATCGACATTACCGATATTGTTTGCTAGGCAGGTGACCCTATAAACATCTACTTATATATTATTTACGAGGCTCAATAACTTCACGTTTTTTGCATTACGGCTCGAACTCTTGCTTATCTACGCTTAAACCTTACCTCACGGCTTCGGCTCCAAGATTAGCTAATGGCTCTTTGCTAGAGATTACCATGCTGGCTTCCCACCAACTATATATTACACGCCGAACTGACGCACCACCATATTAATTATACCGCATTAAAAGCATTTGGTAAATTAATATCAAAAAAAACTAAGGAAAAAATCCCTAGTTATTATTCGTGTTCGACTAAATAATATTTCTTCTTACCTCTTCTAACAACAGTGTATTTCTTGCCAAAAGCCTCATCCTTAGTAACTATAAACTTTTCGTCAGTAACTTTCTCACCATTTACTGAAATAGTCCCGTTGTTAACGAATTCACGAGCCTCTCTTCGACTTGCACAAATACCTTGATTTACTAAGAAACTGATGATATCAGTGTCCTCCATAACCC
Source organism: uncultured Bacilli bacterium (assembly GCA_947591175.1). GTDB lineage: Bacteria > Bacillota_I > Bacilli_A > RF39 > UBA660 > Faecenecus. Next base: position 14,242 of record CANQDB010000021.1, on the reverse strand, counting down.
TAGAACCAGGAACTCCTTTTAAAGCATCCTTAATTTCATCAACCGTCAAATCCTTAATGTTACCACTAAAGAGCCTTTCCGATATCTTAAGTGCTTCTTTATAAGCCTCTTCACCATGTAAGAACGTAATTACTTCGCGTGCCAACACTTGTTGAGCTTCTCGTTTCTCAGGTTCTTTTTTAAACCTTTCTTCGATAGCCATGATTTCTTCCGGCTCCAAAAAGGTGAGTTTCTTCAAGTACTCGATAACCATACTATCTTCGGTATTCAAGAAAAACTGATACATTTCATATGGCGAAGTCTTCTCTTTACTTAGCCAAACTGCATTACCTTCGCTCTTACCGAACTTCGTTCCATCTTCTTTCGTAATTAAAGGCATAACTAGTCCATAAGCGTCTTTTCCCGTCTTCTTTCTAATTAACTCGACACCAGATGTAATATTACCCCACTGGTCGCTTCCTCCAATTTGAAGCGTACATCCTTTATGTTCAAAAAGCCATAAGAAATCTAAAGACTGCATAATCATATAAGAAAATTCAGTATAAGTTATACCAATATCTAATCTACTCTTAACAGTTTCCTTATTTAACATATAATTAAGATTAAAATACTTACCATAATCTCTTAAATAGTCGATAAAATTGATATCCTTTGACCAATCGTAATTATTGACTACTTCAAAACCAAAAATATCCTTTACTTGCTTACTCAAAAGTTCATAATTATGCTCTAATAGTTCCTTCGTAATCATCGGTCTTTCTGCCGTTGGTTTAGGGTCTCCAATTAAACCTGTTGCCCCTCCTACTAAAAGAATCGGATGATGTCCTGCTTTCTTCAACCTCGTAGCCATCGAAAAAGTCGAATAATGGCCGATATGTAGACTATCTCCTGTCGGATCTGTTCCAATATAAAAAGTAAGACCACCTTTATTTAATTTTTCTTCGAGAATAGAATCTGTAATATTTTCGATCAAACCTCGCCACTTTAATTCTTCCACTAACGTCATAAACTTCCCTCCTAAAATAAAAGCCCCTATATGCTAAACATATAAGGACGAATTCTTTCCGTGGTACCACCTTAATTCATAGGTAAACCTATGCACTCATTTTTCGTTAAGGGGAAAACCCTAGGAACTCCCATATTTGTACTTCGCCTATCTTCCTTTTCTAGTTTGCACCCACCACTAGATCTCTTAATTTAAAGAAAGTAGTCTACTATAATATGATCTACGTCCCTTAAGACAACATTACTATATCATAAATTTAGAAAATTGCAAAGAAAAAGAGATTACTTTTCCTCTTTCTCTAATTTCTTTAACACTTCTTTAACTACTTTAATAGCCTGTGTTCTTACTTCTTCGGCAGCCTTTTGGACAACTGGAGTACCTTTTTCAATAGCTAAATCAACTAACTCGTTAGCCTTCTCTTTGATTTGATCTCCCTTTTCCTTAGCCACGGCAAGAACTTTTTCTTTATCGAGATCTTTAAGTTCAAGTTTTAGTTCTTCGATTTTGTCCTCGATATTTTCTTTTACTTCATCGACATCGACGTTTTTAGCCTTTTCAACTAAGTCATCCATTTTTTGTTTGAGAAGTTTTCTTGTTTCGCTTCCCTTACGTGGGGCAAATAAAAGTCCAAGTCCTGCCCCAACAGCAGCTCCTAAAACGAACTTACCTGCTCCTGATTTCTTTTTTTCCTTACTCATAATAATCTTCTTCCTCCTCATCTTTCAAAATTCTTTTTCTAAAAAACCTTGAAACTACTTTACTTACACTACCAGCGACATTATCGGCAAATCCTGATAGTGTAGACGAAACCGTATCGACGATATGAAAGAGTGAATCTAAACTAGATGCTTTATCAATCAAATCATCCAAAAGACGATTAAGTCTCGTTACTGTACCAATAGCATTGATAAATAATACAATGAGTACAACCAATAAAACTGCACCTAATATATATAGTATAATAGGCATCACTTGAGCAAATGTTTCCATATTTCTACTCCTTATCTTCGTACATTGAATCGATTAAATCAAATAAATTATCTTCAAGCGAGGCATCATCTTGTGGAGTGTCGTCCGATGGTACTGTTACTTCTTCTTTAACAGGTTCATCTTGAGATTCCTCTTTTTCTTTCTCACTTCGCCTTGGCTTTTTCGAAGAATTCACCGCCTCATCTTTATAATCTACATTATATTCTAGCCCCAAATCTTCAAAATATTCCTCAGCATCGGCAATTGTTACATTTTTAGCCTTTGGGGTAGCGTCTTTTTCTGACATATCGTAAAGTAAATTATCGACTGGTTCTTCTTCAGTTTTAACTTCGACTTTGCTTTCCGTTTCTTCGAACTCGTAATTAAAGTCGGATACTAAATCGCCATAAGCTTTCTTTCTAACCGTATCTAAATCTACTTTATGCACGTAACTACTAGCCGTTTTTTGCCTATCTTTTTTATCGATGATATCATCTTTCGAATAATTCTTATCTAAAACTCCATAAATTGGTGAAATAATCGGTGTTGGATGGAAAGTTTTCTCTCTTGGCTCTCCCCGATATACCTTATGGTAATCCGTTAAAGAAGCTCCTCCATATAGTACTCTCTTAGGTTTATCTTCTTCCTTATCGACAGGAATTTCTACAGATTTACTAACTGCCCTACTCTCCTCGATAAAGTCGTCATCTTCGAATTGTTTAAAGGCACTATCTGGCTTTAATAATTCTTGGTCCGATAAATCCATCTCTTCTTCGCGAGGTACTACTACTTCATCATCTTCTTCTAATGTCTCAATTTGTACTTCTTCTCTTCTCGGAGACTCAATTCTCTTAGCTATAGTATCAGTCTTAGGTTCTTCGACTTCGACTTTTTTAGCCTTTTCTTTAGGTTTCTTTTTTTCTTTCTTCGGCTTTTCTTCCTCTTCGACTTCTACGTACTCTTCTTCAAAAAATGCATTCTTTAGTTTGTCTAACAAGCCCATATCGAGCACCTCTTTCTATTTAATTTCCTCGTCCATTTGAATTTGATCTTCACTTGGAAGTTCGCCTTCGTGGGGTTGATAAATATACTCCTGTTCGTACTCCAAAAATTCACTTTCTTCACGTTTCGGTTGGAAAATATCGATTGATTCTTCCGTGTAATTCAAGATGTTATCACCTACTAAGGTAGCCAAAACTGAATCATTGTACTGAACACTCGATAACACTAATAACATAGATGTTACAGCATCCTTCAAGTCTTTTTCAGAAACCCATGCCTCTATCTTAGCATAGTTATACATCATTTCCACAAAATACTTACCATTCGATAAATTGATTTCGATATATCCGGTTTTGTCATTAAAATCTAGTTTCCGTGAATAAAAACTACTAGAGTTCTCACTGTACTCTTTAGTAACTTTGTGTTGATGACTGACAACATCGATATAAAGATAATAGTAATAACCATGATCTAATAAAACCGAATTAAAGTCGTTTTTATCGAAGAAAGAAACTCCTTTTGGTAAATAGAATTTATATCCTTCGAACACCTGATTAGCCAAGTTACTTTCGTTACTTAAAACAGTATCGACTAATTCGTTCAGATTTTGATCATCAAGTCTTACCACACTACATCCTGAAACACATAAAGTGATGAGTAGTAATAATATAATCTTTTTCATATTTCACCTACTCTATTGATTATTATAACAAACTTTTAAAGAAATAAAAATAGTTTTGACAAGTTTTAACATTTATTTCTCCTTGATAGCCTCGACATAATAAATAGGAAGTCCCAAATCGTGAAACTTAACTTCAAACTCAGTTGGAACACTTTCGCGATTTTCCCCATACAAATCGAGCGAAATATCTTTTAAAATATAGCCCTTGCTACTTAACGATAACAACGAATAACAAAAGAAATCCCGATTATCCGTTTTTTGATAAATATGATAGTCCCCTTTAAATAACGAATCATACTTATCTAAAAATAGAGGGCTTGTAAGTCTTCTTAAACTGTGTCTTGCTTTTGGCCATGGATCTGAAAAGTTCAAGTAAATTACATCTATTTCATGCTTAAACATCTTTTCTATCTCGTTAGCATTACCTCTTATGACATATAGATTAGTTAAATCTTCTGGAATTTTTACAAGAGCCCGTGCTACCACACTATCGTACTTTTCGATACCCACAAAATTAATATTGGGATTCCTTTTCGCCATTTCGATTAGAAAGTTCCCTTTACCCATACCTATCTCCAAGTGAATTGGATTCTTATTTTTAAAAAGAGGATTCCATTTACCATAATAAACTTTACCATCCGGAATAAGAAAAGGGCTACTTTTTAAGATTTCCTCTTTATTAGAGACATTACGTAGTCGCATAAAACGCACCACCTTTCTTTATTATACAAGGAACCTTTTATTTTTGCAAAACATATATTAGTATGAAAAGGAGTAAGAAAGATATGAATAATAACCAACAACCTTTTATGTGGAATCCGAATCCTAATATGGGTAACCCAATGTATCCTTGGCCTAACAATCAAGGAAATTGTAATTGTCACGAAGATTTAAAAAATTTAGAAGGTAAAGTTAATCGGATGGAAAGGCAAGTAAGAAGATTAGAAGAACGTGTTTCGCGTCTTGAAGCAACTTATCAAAATCCTGTTCCTTATAACAACTATGACAACAATTATTCTCAAGGATACAACATGATGTAAAATATGGAGTTTTTTCCATATTTTTTTGTGGTATAATTTAGAAAAGGAGTGAGAAAAGTGAAAAAGAAATATTTATTTTTAGGAATTATGGTTTTTCTTCTTATGTTAACAGTAGGTTGCTCGATGAATAAAGAGGCAATTTCGACAAGTGAGTTTGTAGAAATTGCGACAAGTAAAGGATATGAAACAATAGATATCACGGATAGATATGTAGATTACGATCAAGTAAAAGAAGCGACAAAAATTAGTGAGGAAGGTTTCGATATTGAGTTTTATGTCTTAAATAGTACGAGTGATGCCAAGGAAATGTACGAAAAAAATAAAAAAATTCTCGACGATAATAAGGACGGAATGTCTACTGATACTACAGTAACGTCAGGTAACTATGTAACTTACGATTTAAAAACAACTGATAATTATATACATCTTTGTCAAGTAGATAACACCATGCTTTACGTTAATGTGGAAAGCGGCTATCAAAATAAAACAAATGAATTAATCGATGAATTAGGATACTAAAAAAGAAAAGGAGACCATCATGGAAATTAGAAATTTAACATTAAGTTTTGGCTTACAAACTATCTTTGATAATGTCTCTTTATCTTTACCCGAAAATGAAAAAATTGGTATAGTTGGTGTTAATGGAGCGGGTAAAACCACTCTTTTTAAGTTGCTGTTAAAAGAACTTGAGCCTGATAGAGGTACTATTTATTTTCCCAATAAAAATAGGATGTCTTACTTACCCCAAGTGATAACTTCGGAAATACCTAGTCTAGATATCACTGTTTTTGACTATCTTTTAACAGCGAGACCTATTGCCAAACTACAAAAGAAAATAGAGGAAACTTATCTCGACATGAGCACGAAAAGTCCTAAAGAACAGGACAAACTCTTAAAAAAAATCGAAAAATACCAAGAAGAACTCGATTATTATGAGCCATTAAAAGCCGAAAGTGAACTTTTAAAAATCTTAGAAGGATTTAACTTCGACGATAAACTCTTAGATCAAAAGTTAAGTGAATTATCAGGTGGTCAAAAATCGAAAGTGGCTTTTGCCAAACTCCTCTATAGCAAGCCGGACTTTATTTTATTAGACGAACCAACTAACCACTTAGATGAAAAGACTAAAAACTATGTCATGAACTACTTAAATAAATACGATGGCACTATCTATGTAATTTCCCATGACGTCGCTTTTCTTAATGCTGTTACAACGAAAACTCTTTTTATCGATAAAAGACATCACACGATGGAACTTTTCGATGGTAATTATCAAAAGTACGAACGTATTAAAAAAGAACGGGCTGAACGGCAACTAAAAGAATATGAAATTCAAGAAAAAGAACGGAAAAAATTAGAAGAGATAATTGCAAGATACATCCATGGAAACGAAAAGAAAGCGAAAATTGCCAAAGACCGCGAAAAGAAACTAGCAAGGCTCTTAGAAAACGAAATAGTTATTGAAAAGAAAGAAAAAACGGCCCACCTTGACTTAAAGGCAAATCGTGAGAGTACGCTTTTTCCAATAAAGTTAGAAAATGTATCTTTCAAGTACGATAAGGCGGCCAAACGAAACTTACTATACAAAATCAGTTTTGAAATCCCAAGAGGCGAACGCTTTCTTATCGTAGGCGAAAATGGTGTTGGTAAATCCACTCTTTTAAAGTTAATAGTAGGTGAACTTATACCTGATCAAGGAAACGTAATCATAGGTCCCAAGACCGATATTGCTTACTATGCCCAAGAACACGAGCACTTGGATTTAAATAAAAATATTGCTGAAAACCTGAGTGACTATAATCTTTCCGATAGAGAACTTTTTGGAATACTGGGCAAATTTCTTTTTACTAAAGATGAACGTTTCAAAAAGGTTAAAACCTTGTCACCTGGTGAAAGGGCAAGACTAGCCTTAGCTAAACTAACTTTAAAAAAGGCCAACGTCTTAATTCTAGACGAACCAACTAACCACTTAGATCCCGAGACCCAAAAGATTATTGCCGATAACATCAAATCATTCGCAGGAACTATTCTCTTAGTTTCCCATAATGCGGACTTCGTCGATCAACTTTCGATAAACCGCACTTTAATTTTACCGGAAGGAAGATGCGCATACTATGATAAAGAAACAGTAAAGTACTACGAAAAACGAAACGAAGAAAAAAAGTAATTTTAAGCATTTTGTGTTATACTAAAAAGTAGGTAAGGTGATACGATGCAATTCATAACCAATATCGACCGTAAAAAATATGAAAAGTTTGTCTCTAAGAATCCCAAAAGTCACTTTCTTCAAAGTTCAACTTGGGGTGATTTTTCCGAAAAAAATAACAATCGCATTCCACACTATGTTGGTCTAGTTGATGATAATAACAATTTAGTAGCTGCCGCTCTTCTTTTACAAAAGAAATTAAAGTTCGGTTACAGTTATTTCTATGCCCCTCGTGGTTATGTAATGGATTTCGATAACTTCGAACTACTAGAAGCCTTCACACAAGAATTAAGAAAGTATGCCAAGGAGCAAAAAGCTATCTTTATTAAAATTGATCCTGATATTAAATTACAAGACTTAGATAGTGAAGGAAACATTATCGAAACTAACAAAAGCCATTACGCCCTTGTCGATAAATTAAAAGAGTTAGGCTATAGGCATTTTGGATTCAACAAAAACTTTGAAAATAGTGAACCTCGTTATACCTTTAGACTAGATTTAACGCAAAGTTTAGAAGACATTAATGAGCATTTTCATCAGACGACTAAAAAAATTATTAAACGAGGTAATCCTTATCACTTAAAACTCTTAAAAAACGAGGAAGCCTCGATCGATGACTTTTATTTAACGATGATAGAAACCTCTAAAAGAGAAGGAGTCCTCTATCACAATAAATCCTATTATGCATCATTTTACGAAATGCTTCATAAAAATAACCAAAGTGACTTATACGAAGTAACAATCGACATCAAGGAACTAAAAAAAGAGTATAAAACTCTCATCAAAGACTTAAAAGATAAAATTAAAACTTACGAAGGTAAAGAAGATACTAAAAATCAAAACAAAAAACAAGAACTAGTGAACCAATTAACTAAAAAAGAAAAAGAATGGCAACAAATTAAAGAAATAGAAGAGGATAATCTTGTCTTATCATCCATTCTAACAGCCAAATACGGTAATAAAGTCTGGACTGTTCATGGCGGAAATCACACTCTTTTAAGAGAACTAAATGCCAACTACTTAATCTATTACGAAATAATTAAAGATGCCAAAGAAGAAGGTTACGAACTAATCGATTTCTTTGGCACAACCGGTGACCCTAAAAAAGATAATCCAATTTATGGCATTCACTTATTTAAGAAACGTTTAGGCGGAGAATATACCGAATTTATTGGGGAATTTGATTTAGTTACTAATCGCTTTATGTATTTTATCTTCCAAAAGTTAATTCCCATCTACCGCAATATAAAAAGAAAAAGATTACAAAGAAAAAAGGAAAACCAAATCAAATAGTTTCCCTTTTTTAATATTGGAATTTCTTTACTTTACCATGGAACGGATACTTATTTCCATTTTCTTTATAGAATGGATCACGTTGAGTAACTGCATCTAAAGCTATCTTTCTACTTGGAAAAACACGTTTAGATAATCTTTTATAAGCATCTTCATATTGAATGATAAAATCAAAATGATCATTAACTGTAATCGTTCCGACAAAGTATTCATTTGACCACTCTAATAAACAACTACGTGGAGCATCAGAAATCGAAAATTCCAATTTATTATCAACATAGTTATTAGCTAAAGCTGCATTTGAAAAGTCATCAAAGAATCTTTCAACATCTTGATAAAAACGTGGATCTTTTTGACTATCGATACCAACGGTACTCAAAAATGATTCTTTAGCTGTTTTACGCATAGAGTCATCTGAACTAACTAAATAAGGTCCAAATACAGAAAATGATTCATAACCTCTCATCATAACCTATTCCCCCTTAAAACTGCACATATTATAGCATAATTTTAAAAATTTGTCAACTATTGATTCGGTTTTTACTATCATTTCTTAAATTTCTTAAGGAAATTATAAACACTATTGAAACCTGTAACAGGCAAAGTAAACTGGCCAATATACTCGATTACTTCGCCACCAAATCCTTTTTTAAACTCATATAGACCATAAAAAGGATTGTTTTCTTTCGTAAAATTACCACTTATACCATAGAAATTACAAGCTTTGAAGCCTTCTTGATAAGCATCTTGAATATGTTGATCGTATAGAGCATACTTTGGCGTAAACGAGTGATACTCTGCTAGACTGCCAGAAGTTAAAGTTAAATACTCATTCCCACTTCTTAAAGAAAGCAAACAGCCAATCGATTTTCCTTCAGGATAATCTTTTTTAAATTGTTTAGCCTTATTAACTTCCTCTTTGTACTTTTCCAAAAGATGCTCACCAGTCTCTTTTTGACTCTTTAATTTAGCTCCGACCATACCTGTTTCCATCTTTTTCAAGATCACTTGATAATTGTCCTCTTCGTTTTTTAATTGTTCTTTAGCACAGTCTAAATAAGTTTTAGGGTCGACATAAGCGATGTAAATCGTCATTAAATTTCCCATATATTGATACATTTCTTTATAGTAAGCCAAATCACGAAAGAAGAATTCCTTTCTCCTAGCCGTATTTTCAAAGAGTTCTTCCATAATCGGTAAATCATCGATTGTACCTTTTCTTACACGTAATCCTTTTTTATAACATGAATCCATATTCTTACGCGTACTTTTCGAGAAAGTTTTCTTGATTTCCTCGTAAGGCTTGTCCAACTTTAAACGATAGGCATAACGTACTTGCATAGCCTCAAGATATTTATTGAACCCAAAATGAACGTAGCCCAACGATATTAAATTTTGGAAAGCCTCGTCGTCTTTATCATCTGGATCTCTTAAATCCCCTTCACTACTACGAGTACGATAAATATAATTTGGATCAATTATTAACCGAAAACCTTTTCTTTCTTTAATATATTTCTTTAATTCTTCTGTAAAAAAAGTTAGTAACTGGGTATCGTGATAATCTACCAACAATCCTCGAGGAGCATAAAACCAAGTTTTACCTAAAATAGAAGGATGTTCTTCCATTAGAGTAGCAGCCACAATCTTTTTTCCTTCACGCACTCCGACATAGTGAACCTTTAAGCCTTGATGTTCTTTTAGATGCCCTAGTTCAATCGTTTGCATAAAACTAGAAAGCGGATATTTTTTCGTAAAACTTGCAAACTCCTTTTCATTTAATGTTACAAATTCCATGTTAATCAACCTTTCTTTTTCCTTTTTAAAGTTGTACCAAATATATTTCCCATAACCTTAGTATGCTTCATAAACAAGAAATAAATACTTGCTCCAAGTCCTGCATAAAGTAAAACTATACCGATACTTATAAATCTACTCGAATTCGTTAGTGGAACTACCAATCTAAGTAAATACAAAGGTACAAGCATTAAAATAGTTCCTTCAAAAATTGTAATAAATCGCTTAATCGACTGTTCATAATTAACTTTATACTTATGATGCAAAAAAATCAAGGCTATAAAACTAGGAATTAAATATCCTAAGAGAGTTGCGGTAATACTACCGTAATAACTAGGTAAACCCATCTTTGGGAAAGCATATAGTAATGGCACATTTAAGAAAACTTTCGTTAAAAAGCCTACTAGTAAAGAGATAAAGACAACCTTGTAATCTTTAAGGACTTGGACTATCGTTAAAGTAGAAGTAAATAAAGTCATAGCAAGCGCTACAAAAACATAGTACTGGTAAGCAGTTGAGCCATATAAAAGACTTGCTTCTTGGCCGTAGAACACTGTCCAAATAGGTTCAGCCAGAAAAGATAACCCGAAAACCATCGGTATTGCCAAGAAAAGTAACATCTCTAAAGTCTGAGTAACCTTATTTCTAATATCATCGTAGTCTTTACGAACTACACTACTGGAAAGATTCGGAATAAGGCTTACCATTACCCCAGTCGTAATAGAAACCACTATCATATTGAGTTTTAAGCCCCAAGTCGAAATAACCCCCATAATGCTTTCGGCCATCTCAGTCGTATATCCTAAACCATGGACTAAAGTTTGCACCAACATAACGACATCCACCGTATTATATAGCGACTTAAAAATATCTATCATAATAAAAGGAAAAGCATAAAACAAAATCTTCTTTAAAATCTCGTTATCCGTAACCTTTGGTTCAACTATAGCATCCGTCTTCCTAACTAGTTGTTTACGGTTCTTCCTCACTGTTCCAAATAGATAAAAGTACGAAGCAAGGGCTCCAATTGTGGCTGCAAAAACACTGACACCGACAGCACTTCTTAATGACAAATTAAAGACCTTTAACGTAAGAACACTACCAATAATGATAATTAATACTCGTAAAAGTTGCTCTAATACCTGCGAAATAGAAGTCGGCTCGATATACTTATGACCTTGTAAGTAACCTCGATAAACACTCATAATAGGAACTACCAATAGAGCAGTCGACACAACTCTTAAAACAAAAGTTACATCTTCTACTGTATTACCACCTTGTACTGAACCGATAATCACCTTGGCTAAAAAAGGAGCACCAAAAAACAAAAGAACAAAACAAACTACTCCCAACAACAAAAGAGTCTTCTTGGCAATCTTAAAAACCCTTTCTTTTAACTTATAATAACCTAAAGACTGATATTCACTTACAACTTTCGAAATTGCCAAAGGAATACCTGCCTGACTGATACTTAAAAAAATCGAATAAATATTATAGGCATAGCCATAGAGGGCTCCACCTTGTGAACCGATAACTGCATAAAAAGGAATTACATACAAGACTCCAAGAATCTTACATAAAACGATTCCCAAAGTAGCAATAAAAGCCCCTTGCACAAAAGTATTCTTTTTCATAGTCTCTTATCACATCATTTCTTACTATATGATACCATATTTTAGAAATTTTGACACACTTTTAGAGAAAAGAAAAAGAGGAATAATCCCCTTATTTATGATAGATAACTGGCTTATCATGAAAGACAAGTTCATCTAAGTCATGCATTACTTCATCGGTATAACTAGCTACAGTAAATGGTAAAGGTTCTTCATTTAACTTAACCTCATAGACACCACTTGCTCTACCTAAAGGTTCCTTGGAACTATAAATCATCTTAGCTGATAACTCGACGTCTTCTAATTTTGGTGCATTAGTTCTCCATAATTTACCTAAGTAGTCACTGATATCTTCTTGACGATAATCAATTCCTGAAATACGAAGTGTCTCTTGTTCGTATACTTCATGAGAAACTGCATAACCTGTGATATGTTCAGTACCAAAATCCCCACAAGATACATTAAAGGCTTGTCTTACGATATGTAAGTGATTAACATCAGATAGAATACCTTTAAATAGACAGAATGTTTGACCATGATTATTCGAAATCATTGCTTCTGTACGTTGGTTAGTTACTCTATTAGTTGAAACAATTTTAATATCTGATAAAGATGGTTTAGTAATTTCAACATTAGTATCACCACATCTACCAATCAACTTTGTAGAACCTCTTTGGTCACGATCGATGACTTCTTTCAAATCAAAATCACGTAACCCAGTCGTTAAGTCTGTTAATAAAATATTGGTACTTGCGATTCCCATAGGTAAAAAACTAATAATTTTATTCAAATTATGATACTGATCATAATCCCAGTGTTTTGAATCTAAGTAAACCATTTTATAACCCCCTTCAAAATACGTGCCTATTATAACACACTTCTTTAAAAATTGCAAGTTTTTTTTAACAAGACTTTTTCTTGGCCTTTGTATAAATAACCATTGCCGAAAAACAAAAGATTTGTTCTTCACCAAACATGGCACAACTGACATCGAACTTGATATCGATAACATCGATATTATCTTCCTCTTCTAAAAAGTCGTTAATGGCAACTTCTAAGTCCTTTTCATGGGCTTCATCAAACAATTTAACTTTCATATTATCACCAACCCCAAATTAGCACCTCCAAAACAAAAAAAGTGTCGAAAAACACTTTTTTAAAAACTTTTATCTTACGACGATGTTAACGATTCTGCCTTTGATAACGATAACCTTAACGATTTCTTTACCCTCGATGTGTCTTTGAACATTGCTAGCATCCATTGCTTTCTTCTCGATTTCTTCATCACTATCGTCGACATGAACCGTAATCGTGGCTCTTACTTTACCATTAACTTGTACGGCGATATCCTTAGTATCTTCTACTAACTTACTTTCGTCATACGTAGGCCAAGTACTATAAGCAAGGTCTTCATTGTGATGTAATACTTCGTGCCAGATTTCTTCTGTTAAATGTGGTGCCACTGGATTTAAGACTTGCACAAAGCCATCTGCATATTTCTTTGGAAACTCATTTTCCTTATAAATAGTGTTAACAAACACCATCAATTGGCTAATAGCCGTATTGAAACTAAGTGAATCATAGTCTTCGGTAACCTTCTTAATCGTCTGATGATATACTTTTTCCACTACTTCGTTATCTTTATCGACTAACGGAATACTTTCAAACATCCGATAAACCCTATCGATAAAACGTTTACTACCTTCTATACCATTAGGGTCCCATGGTTTACTAGCCGAAAGTGGTCCCATAAACATCTCGTACATACGAAGAGCATCCGCTCCATAATTTTGCACCATTTCATCCGGATTAACGACGTTACCCCGAGACTTACTCATCTTTTCGCCGTTTGATCCTAAAATCATACCTTGATGGAATAATTTTTGGAATGGTTCTTTAGTAGGCACGACTCCACAATCGTATAACACTTTATGCCAGAATCTCGCATATAACAAGTGAAGTACAGCGTGTTCTGCCCCTCCTACATATAAATCAACTGGTAACCAGTGTTCAAGTAATTTATGGTCACACAACTCTTTATCGTTATGTGGATCGATATATCTCAAATAATACCAACAAGAGCCAGCCCATTGTGGCATTGTATTGGTTTCTCTTGTGCCTTTCATACCATCGATTTCAACTTCTAAGAAGTCCTTGCAATGTGAAAGTGGACTTTCTCCTGTAGGACTTGGTTGATAGTTATCAGTCTCAGGTAACTCTAGAGGTAACTCATCGATATCGACTGTACGCATCGTGCCATCTTCCATATGAATAATTGGAATAGGTTCACCCCAATAACGTTGTCTTGCAAAAATCCATTCCCGTAACTTATATTGAACCTTGGCCTCTCCTACTTTATTTTCTTTCAACCATTCAATCATTTTATTAATGGCATCCTCTTTATTTAATCCATCCAAAAATGAAGAATTAATATGCATTCCATCTCCCACATAGGCTTCTTTCGAAACATCTCCACCTTCGATAACTGGAATAATCGGTAAATCGAACTTTTTAGCAAACTCGTAGTCTCTTTCATCGTGGGCAGGAACCGCCATAATAGCTCCTGTTCCATAACTTGCTAAAACGTAATCCGAAATCCAAATAGGAATCTTTTTATCATTTACTGGATTTATTGCA
>CANQDB010000020.1 GCA_947591175.1 uncultured Bacilli bacterium | reverse complement strand
ACACTTCAAAAAATAGAAACCTTAAAAGTTTCACTTTACGTGAAGTATATTTTCTTTTGTAATCTCCTCTAGTATATATCCATTATAAGCCAAACATACCCCCCCCCAGTCAAGCAAATTGACAAAAAACGCCTGTCAACTTGACAAGTGCTATTTCTTCCAACTGATGGCAAGACCATCGCCTATGGAAATAAATTCTGTTTTATAATCTTCGTTCTCTTCTAAGAACGTAATGTACTCTCTAATCTTTCTAACAATTCCTCTAACACTTCGACTCATCTTTGAAGTATCCTCTTCTTGGACCAATCCATGGAAATGCATATTATCCGTAATAAATACTCCTTTAGGCTTCAAATTCTTTTCGAAACGTTCAAAGAACCTAATATTTTGAGCCTTCGCGGCATCTAGAAAAATAAGATCAAATTTATCACTTAGACTGACATTAAAAGCATCGTTAAAAATTAAAGTAATTCTGTCTTCTAAATGAAACTTCTTAATATTTTTGACTGCTTCTAAATAACGCTCTTCGTCACGTTCGATAGTTACCACCTTTAAATCAGGTACAGCAAGAGCCATTTGAATAGCCGAATACCCTATAGCGGTGCCTACCTCTAGGACCGATTTTATGGAATTCTTTTTTAGAAAATTAGTCAAATATATAATGCCGTCCTTTTCCATGATAGGGATCCCATTAAGGTGTGCATAATCTTCTAGTTCTTTTATATCCTCTTCCATTAAAATCTCCTATAGACCTTGATTAACTGAACTTAGCTCTTGCTTCTTTTTTTCGAAATCTTGACTATTATTAAAGAAGAAAGTCTCTTTAGTAGCAATATTCGCTACAAAATAAATATAATCTGTATTTGTTGGATGAATGGCTGCTTCAATACTATCTTTACTTACTCCACAAATAGGACCGATCGGTAATTTACCATTCATACTACCATCCGTTAATCTTGTATTATAAGGGCTCTTATATTGATATTGGGTCGAGTTTAATTTTTCTTTAGGATTGTCTATTTTAAGAGCATATCTAGTCGTAACATCACTTCCAAGAGACATATTTCTACTAATTCTATTATAGAAAACACTGGCTACATTCTTTCTAACATCAGGATTTTCTTTTGTATTAGCCGCTCCCTCTTTTTCGATCATCGAAGCCATCGTTAAAATCTCGTGAACTGTCTTACCACTTGATGTTAACTCATCCTTATAAGGAGTTAGCACTTTATCCATTTGGTCTAACATCTTAGTAAATATATCATCTATTCCTACTTCTTCATTATTAAAATAATAGGTGCTTGGGAAAAGATATCCTTCTAATCCATAATAGATACCATCTTCTAAAATACTCTCATCTAAGAACCAGTACTTGTCAATCAATGTCTTTAAATACTCCTTGTCCTCAGTTTTAGCAATTATCGAATCATAACTATTAGTTGTTTTATCAGCAATCATTTCGGCAACTTGACGAATATTTAATCCTTCTATAAACTGAATTGTAATTTGATCGGGATTATAACTGTTACCTTCTTGTAAAACTTCAACTATCTTTTTAACACCCATATTAGGTTTCAATATATAAGTTGAAGCCTTAATATTATTTACTTCGAATAATTTAGCATAGATAAGAAAGAAATCTTTATCCCTAATTAACCCCTTATCTTCTAACAATTGCGCAATTTGACTAGTACTCGCACCACTTTCGATTACTACTTCTATTTCTTCTTCTGAGTCACTTACTGGACCTATTTTATAATTATAGACAGTGCAAGCTAAAATAATAAAAGTCGATACTAAGATCAAAACGCATAACATAATATTTCTAAATGTCTTCATTTTACTTCTCCTAAAATATAAAGAAAAGAGCTACAAGCTCTCCTACTCCTTATTATCTGTTCCTTCTCCTTGAGCTTCTTCATGTTTTTTACGAACTTCTTCTTGTAAAGTCTCAAGAATCGTTTCGATTACTTTCCATTCTTTTTCTGTTTCAATTGGTTCTAACTTTGTAGATTGCGTCGTTGGATCAAAGATAGAAGCAAACACTTGGGTATTACCTTGGTCATCTACCGAATTATCCGTATATACGATATAACTCTTACCTGTCTCTTCACTATCGAAAGTGAATAGTACGTTACAAGTGATTTCCTTTCCTTCATCATTAATAACCGTAAATGTGTTCTTATCCATAATTTATCTTCCTTTCCTATCTAAATAACTTTGTAATATTATAGTGGCTGCTAACTTATCCACGACTTGTTTACGTTTTTTGCGTGAGGTATCATTACTTAGTAAAATATTTTGGGCTTCGACCGTCGTCAAGCGTTCGTCAACTAAATGGATAGGGATATCCAAAACTTGCTCTAACTTAGCTTTGAACTCTTCCGAAAGTTTTCCTTTTTCCCCAATCGTGTTATCCATGTTTTTTGGATAACCTAAGACAATTTCTTCAACTTGATTATCCTTAACCAAAGTGGCGACTTTTTCAATAAGTCCATCGTAATCCTCTTGATGTCTTATTACTTCTAAGCTAGAAGCAATCGTACCACTCTTGTCGCTCATGGCAACTCCTAAGGTTCTAGACCCCAAATCAAGTCCCAAATAACGCATTACTTCAAACTCTCTTTTAAAAGAAATTCCAATAGTTGACTACGATCGAACTTCGTAATTTTCTTTCTTGCATCCTTGTGCGATGAAATATAACCAGGATCTCCACTCATCAAATATCCAACCAACTGATTAATCGGTTGATATCCTCTTTCTTCTAAAGCCCTATAAACCTCTTGTAGAACTTCTCTTATCACTTCATCAGAAAGAGATTCGAGTGAAAAAACATTCGTTTGGTCGCTATTCATAGCCTCACCTCACTATAATATTTATACCTATATTCTAACACGTCCCTTATACTTCTTCAAGTAATTTTTAAAGAACGGATTAACTAAAACTCACAACCTTCTGTTTTATAATTTGAACAAATAAGACAACCCTTATAATCTATATCATAATTAGAACTTCCACTAGCATTAGCATTTCTTGTTACCAAAACATAAGAACGACTGGCATCACACGTCGTGGACTCATTTTCTGGATCTTGAATCGGTTCCATAAATTGATAAGTTACTAAATCCGTAAGATAAATTTTTGTCTGCTTCCCAACATTAGGAATAGAATACTTAAGGCAAGCTTGACTACCTGTTAAATTAGACATACAATCGATCAACAACGATTCAGCCGCTCCCTCCATACTATTTTCTCCTGCTTCGTAAGCCGTCCCTTTTGCTGTTTGAATATAGGCGGTATAACTACCTACAGCTATCATAGAAATAACTCCTATAATAACGATAACACCTAATAACTCAACTAAAGTAAAACCTTTTTTATTCATGAAAAACATTCCTTTCTACTATCACTTCCATTATACCTAAATTTATTGCAAAAAAAAAGGCTATTTCAGAAAAAGTAGCCCCCTTTTTTAGGTATAAATAACACACCAAACAATACCTAATTCATATTCTATTAGTAGGTAATAAGGAAACGGAACAGGAACTATAATTCCTAAAATAACTTTCGTTAATATGACTCAAATAACCATCTCGGTTATTTCAACGAAACTATTTTTATCCGTTTTTATGCCCATTTACCTGTTTCATATTTTAAATATGGAATATACTTTCAATTTCCTTAAATCTATAGAAAGGAGGAATTTCTATGTGTTGTGGAAATAACAATCAACCAAGTAGTGCTTCGACAAATGGACCTACTACTAACACTGAAAATGGTTGCGGTTGCTTAGGAGATATTCTAGAAGTTATTTTAAAACTACAATGTAGAGGTCAAAAATGTGATAATGTTCAAGAAGGTTGTGATAAACCTTTCTTAGGACCATATCCAAATGTGATTTGCTATAACACGAGACCAGTAACTTTCTATCGTTGTGGAGATGGAGGTCAATGGATCTTCCCTTACACTTTAAATGGTGTAGATGGCGTAAGTGGTGTTTTCCGTGTTGAAAACTTAGATGGTTGCTGCTGTACTTGCCGCGTTTTAGCTCCTAACCCAGATACCACTGCCGCTGAACTTACACCTTATGTAGCAACTGATAGTTTTGTTACCATCAACTTAGATTGCGTTGGTGCCCTTAAATGCTTACCAGATACTTATATTGCTTGTATCTAATTTAAAAAAAGGCCTAAAGAAAGCCTTTTTTTCATTGGTCTTGTTTAAAGTAACGAATATCGTTAATATTAATTTCTTCATCTTCCATAGTTAACAAGCGATTATCTACTTTACCGATTAACTTCGTATGATAAATTTTATCTTTGGTACGAATTGTAACAGGAATGTGAAAACTGTGATGAATCGAGTGAAATACTTCATCGATTCGGTTATAGATTTCATCTTGAGTCAAGTCTTCGTTTGAAAGTGTTTCACTTGAACTGGGAGTTCTATCCGTTCCATAAAAAACTTCTTTATTGTGACTGATATTTTTCTTGATAGGAAGAGCCACAACTCTAGGTAACTTTTTAGCCATATTGCCTCCTTTTGTCTACTAAAATTTATGATAATAACTAGAAAATTATCCATACTAAAAAAGAAAAGGAGGAATACTTCTTGCTTGTAAAAAATAAAAAAATCGACTTCGTACTTTTAGGTTTCTTACTTCTCTTTTTGGGTATCAGTTTAATAACGATTGAAAGTGCCTCGACTTACCTTCCGAGTTATTTGGGAAATCTTCCGTTAAAGCAATTAATTTTCTACGGTATTGGGTTTATCTTGATGTTTTTAATATGGAAAATCGGCTATGAATCCCTTTGTAATTTGGCCTATCCCTTTTATATTTTAAGTGTCATTGCACTCGTGTTACTTTTTCCCTTTGGTACAACTGTTAATAGTAGTACTTGTTGGTTTCAAATTCCAGGAATTGGAAGTATTCAACCAAGTGAATTTATGAAAGTGGCTCTAATTCTCGTCCTTTCCAAAGAGACTATAAAATTTAGGCAAAAAAAAGAAATTAGCTGGCTAGAAGAAGTAAAATATTTAGGCAAAATTCTAACTCTTGTACTTATCCCCAGTGTCTTAACTTTTCTAGAACCCGACACTGGAGCGGTACTCATTTACTTAATAATCACTCTATTTATGATCTTCTTATCAGGACTTAGATTACGCTGGTTTATTTTAGGTGGAACTATTGCCATTTTAGGAATCGGTAGTTTCTTTTATCTTTATTTTGGAGAACGTGAAACCTTTATCAACCTATTTGGAACTCAACTATTCTATCGAATCGAGAGACTACTCAGTTGGCAAAAAGGTGATAGTTATCAATTAGAAAATGCCCTAGCCGCCGTTGGTTCAGCTGGCCTCTTAGGTCACGGTTTCAACAAGACTCCCCTTTACTTTCCAGAATCGGGAACAGACTTTATCTTTGCGGTCTTTGCTTCAAACTTTGGTTATCTAGGATCGCTTGCCTTAATACTTTTACTATTTCTTTTCGATAGTTACTTACTCTACATTGCTTTTAAAAATAAAGACACTTTGGCATTCTACTTAATTATCGGAACATTTTCGATTCTTCTTTATCAGCAAATTCAAAATATTGGCATGACTCTAGGTATGTTACCCATTACCGGCATCACCTTACCATTTATCAGTTATGGTGGCAGCAGCCTCCTATCGTACTTTCTTCTAATAGGTATCGTTTTATCGATTAGGAAAGAAAAGGACAAAAGAATCACGTCTTTTAAAACAAAAAAAACATAGAATTAATTAGGTGATAAAATGCGAATCATTGCTCATACAAATACTGTCTTTTCATCCGAAGAATTTCAAGATATGGTTCAACAAAATAGTAATATTAATGGTATGTCTTTTGAAGTGACAGCCACCAAGGATGGCAAAATTGTTCTCTTTAATCCCGCTCCCAACAATATCTTATCGATAAGTGGTTTACAAAATAGTACCAACCAAGAACTAAAAGATTTTATCGTTCCCTCATTGGAAGAAGTTATCGAACACTTTAAAGATTATAAAAAAATGATTATTTTAAATATCCTACCTTTTGGAACTCCGCCATTAACCGAAGATACTGTCAGAGAAATAGATAGACAAAACAGGAATCTAATTCTTAGCATCAAAAAAATAATAGAACTCCATCCCCAATTAAATCTTTATCTAACCAGTACAAACGATAACATCGTCAAACACATGCATGAACTATTGCCGCCTTTTAAAGTTGGCCTTACTTTACAAGCCGATAACCTTAATTATATGGATGTCGATTTTTATAAAATTGGAACTGATATGGTTAATATCCCTATTATCGAAGAACAATTGAAACGTAAAAAAGAAATCTTAATTTGTGCCAGTGCTTGTGAAAACATGGCCCTTCTACTATCATGTCTTAAAAAAGAGATGGATAATTTATCGGATGAAACCAAAAACTATTTTAAAGAAAAAGTGGTTTTTGAAAGTAACTATCCCGAACTTTTCTACTGTATTTTTGCAAGATAAAATTTATTTTAACTTCCTAAAGTTTAATCTAATTTTTATGAGTATAATAATAATTGAAAGGAGTAAAAAAAATTTATAAAAAACAACTATAATTAGTTTCATACCATTACAAAATACGCAGTCCTACAGTTTCGATTCCATATTTCAAAAAAATCAAATTAAAGTACTAATAGTTTGTTTTTGTGATATACTATTAGGGACGGGAGATGGTAGCCCCAGCCTAGCTTCGGCGACCTAGAAATAGGTTAAACGAAAAATAGAAGACACCAAGCCCAATACAAATTGGGCAGCTACTATGTGGGATTTATCTTATGGATAAACCCACTTTTTATTGTTTGGGAGATAATCAATGTTACAAGAACTTATAGATACTTTCGAAGAATTAAAGAAGTATATCTTTATTATTGATAGAGGAAAAAAAGGGAAAATAGTTATTAATTTTCGTGACGAAAATTTTTATCATTTAATTGGATTACATAAAATTCACTTTGATACTTTTTTACCAAATTATATAAAAACAAGAGAAAAACAATATAAACATATTAAAAAGAACATAAATAAATATAATAATATTTTAAAGAATCAAATCGTAAAGAAAAACACTTTACAAAATAGAATTGAGACCTTTCCAAATCTATTAAACTTATTAAAAGGAAACGATGTAACTTTATATAATTTAAAGAAAAAAGTTCCAGGTAGTTTATATAACGGAGATTATGGCTTACTAAAAATTTATGAAAAAATGTATTGTCTTTTAGGTCTCAAGGAATTTGATAAAATTAATTGTCAAACATATTGTGCTCCACAAAGTTGGATGGCAAGCAATCGAGAAAACAACTTAACAAAGAACAAAATTCCTATATATATGATTGGAATAAACACAATTTCAAAAGAAAAGTTTAATGATGAATATAATTATAGTAAAGAATAAAAATTATTTAGAAATACAGTAAAAGATAATATTCCATTTTCAATTATTAGTATGTGTGATTGAAATGATGATGGTAATAATTCTTATCCTCCTAGATTTAGTTGTCAAAATTGTGAAGGTCTTTTCTCTTTATTACAAAAATTATAAGGTAAAAGTATACGAGCACAAGGAATATTAAATTTATTATATGTATTCTAGAAGTATATTAAGAAATACTTGTTTTATGAATTTCTTTTTGTAAAATTCCACATAACTAAAAATTTAAAATAAATACAAAAAAGGAGTCGAAACTCCTCTCTCCATAAAATAGACTTACGTATCCTTCGCTTTCGCTTCATACTACTACTCATAGATGTACTACCTACAAATCAGTTGACTAACATGTCCTTCGTTTTCACTTCTCAATGCAACTACTTTCCTTATAAACAAAAATAGTACCTAAAAAAATTAAAACTCTTATAAAACAAGAGTAAAATACAATATGGTGGAGAATAGGAGGATCGAACTCCTGACCTCCACGGTGCAAACGTGGCGCTCTCCCAGCTGAGCTAATTCCCCAATATTTACTTAACACAGAAACGATAATATAGGCACAACTTTACCATTTTCTGCATCAGTAAGTTAATCATAACACTACCGATATTTAAAAGTCAAGCAAAAACTTTCACTTTTAATACCTAAAATGCATTTTTAAATAAATTCAACAAAATCTTTGGAGTTACATCGATTGGATTTGTTTGGGTGCAAATGTCTTGGAAAGCCATTTCACTTAATTTCGGCAAATCTTCTTCTAAAACACTAATCTCTTTTAAACGTGTAGGTATTCCAAATTGCTTATTAAGATAAAATACATAATCGGCAATCTTTTGAACGACTTCTTTTAAAGAAGCGTTCGCTAACTCTATTCCTAAAGCGTGCGCAATTTGGGTTGCCTTATCAGGACAAGCTTGTAAATTATAATAAAGAACATATGGTAACAAAAGCGCACTAGCAACACCATGAGACGTATTATACAAAGCCCCTAAAGCATGAGCCATCGAATGAACAATTCCAAGACCTGTATTTGAAAAACCCATACCCGATAGATGTTGAGCCATTCCCATTTGCATGATGGCCTCTTCGTTATGATTAGTAACAGCCTCATTAATATTTTGTGAAATCAAGCGGATAGCATCTAGAAGAAATAAATCCGGTAACAACCATGCATCCTTTGAAATATACCCTTCGATAGCATGAGCCAAAGCATCCATTCCAGTAGTAGCCAACAAATTAGAAGGCATCTTACTTAATAAATCAGAGTCGACAATCGAAACAACTGGTACAGCATGTACATCGATACAAACCATTTTCTTAACATGTTCCAAATCAGTTATCATATAATACATACTTGTTTCAGAAGACGTGCCGATAGTTGTAGAGACGGCAATAATCGGTAAAGATTCATACTTAGAAGAGGCCTTTCCCTCAAGCGAAGTAACATCCGAAAACTCGGGATTTGTTAAAATAATTCCAATCGCTTTTGCAGTACTGATGACACTTCCTCCACCGATAGCAATAATACAATCGGCTTCCGTTTCTTTTCCTTTTTCTACCCCTTTTTTAACACTTTCAACTGTAGGGTTCTCTTGAACATCCGAAAAAATATCATATGGAATAAAGTGATGATTCAAAACATCCAATACTAACGAACTGACACCAGTATTTAGTAAATTATCATCCGTTACTACTAAAGCCTTTTTAAAATGATGATCCTCAAAAGCAGTCGCAACCATCTCTTTTGCATTCGCTCCAAAATAACTATCCCCATTCAAAACCAAACGCTTTACATCCATATATACCAACCTCTACTCTAACACTAAATATACCATATTTAGAAAAAGAAGTAAAACAAAAGAAAAAAAGAAAGGACTAGCCATCCTTACTTAATCGAGTCAATAACTTTTTTATGTTCTTCACTACCAATGACACTTTTATCTAGTTGCTTTTCATCCTCTAAATGATAATTAGATTTTAATCTTAACACTCTATATACGGCTTTATCAACTTGCTCCATCGTAAGCGTTCCATCGTTAATTGCTTCTTTAATACCTTCCTTTGCTTCCGCCAAATCATCGGGCATCAAGACGATATCAACGCCTGCATCAATTGCCTTAACAGCAATTTCTTTAGTCGAATAACGATCACTTAGAGCCTTCATGTTGACAGCATCCGTAATGATAACTCCATCGTAACCTAATTCTTCCCTTAACCAATCGTTAACTACTTTTTTAGAAACCGAAGAAGGGGTATCGTCACCTGTAATCGAAGGTAAAGCAAGATGAGCAATCATCATCACGTCAGCCTTTTCTTCAATGGCCTTCTTGAAAGGTAAAAGTTCGAGTTCGTTTAATTCTTCCTTAGTCTTTTTAATTACTGGAAGGTCGTAATGGGAATCTGCTTCCGTATCACCATGACCTGGGAAATGCTTATAAACTGGAATTACGCCACTATCCTTAAGACCATTAGCAACAGGAAAAGCCATCTTGATAACTCTATCGGCAGTCGTTCCAAATGAGCGATTACCGATAACAGTATTATTAGGATTCGAGTAAACATCTATAACAGGAGCAAAATCCAAATTGAAACCAAAAGCTGCAATCTCTTCACCGAGCACTTTACCAACTTGATAAGCTAAATCAGCATTATCCGTATCCCCAACCGTCATCATCGGTGGCACTGTTAACACTTCTGCATCACTCAAAGCCTTAATCCGTTGCACTTTTCCGCCTTCTTGATCTATTCCCATCAATAGAGGAATATCCGATACCGCTTGCATATCCTGAATCAACTTCGAAGTATCGGCATATGTCGTGATGTTATCCTTAAATAAAATAACTCCCCCTGGCTTTAACGTCGAAAGCTTCGTCTTTAACGCATCAGTCATTTTCGTATTCGTTACCGAAATCATGAAAAGTTGCCCAATCTTATCGTCCAAATTCATTTGAGACACCTTTTGCTTCAATAACTCTTCTTCTGACAATGGCATACCTTGGGGATTACCAGTATCCTCCAACTTAGTATTAGTATCAGATGGTGTCAAAAACCAAACGAGAAAAACTCCAATCAAAACAACCGTTAAAACTAAAACTCCAATTTTAATTCCCTTTTTCATTTTCCTTATTTATTCCTTTCTTTGTATTATTATAATATAGATAAAATAGATATGCTCCGACTAAAACCAAAATACAAGCACCACCAACAATAAGTAATGGTAAAACCACTTTTTCATTTAGAAATTGATTATCTTTTTCGACTTTAGCATTTCCTTTAAGTTCTTCAACTGCATCCAAATCTTTTAAATCTTCGCCTACCCTAACTGGATCATTTTCATTCAAATAGGCATCGATCTTATCCTCATAACTTCGATAAGAATAAGTAATGATACTATCTTCCATAGAGTTTTCTAAACTAGCTCCAAAACCAATATAAGTATCTTCTCCGATAACCGAAAAAGGTACACTTTTAGGCTTTTCTATCGATTCCCCAAGGTACGTCTTTAAATCAATCATCAAATTTTGATTTTCGACATCGTACCAAGTTTCATAACGATGGATTACCAAATTATCATACTTTTCTTCCATCTCTTTTAACCATTCTTCTTCCTCAGCACAATGTGGACAACCATCACCATAAAATAAATAAAAGTGAACGGTGTTTAAAGCCTTTATTGGCCGTGGCAAAAGAAATAAACTTAATAAAAAAAGAACTCCTAAAAACCTTTTCATATTCTTTATCTCACCCTCGTATTTATTGTATCAAAAAAAAGATAGAACGTCCATCTATCTTTATCATTAAACTAAACAAGGCCAAGTAACCGTACGACCGATGTTAATAAGAAACATATAACGACACCTGCTACTAAAGGAATTACAATCGATAAAAATGTCCACTTCCAACTACCGGTCTCTTTGTGAATTGTAAGACACGTAGTAGCGCACGGAAAATGCATGAGCGAAAACAAAATCATCGAAACTGCGGTTAACCAGGTCCAGCCGTTAGAAATGAGTATTTCGCGTAAGGCTAAAAGGTTATCGAAATCGACAAGGCTTCCATTAGATAAGTAAATCATCAAAATAATTGGAATCACTATTTCGTTTGCTGGAAATCCTAAGATAAAGCCCATGAGAATCGCTCCATCCATACCAATTAACTCGGCAAAAGGATTTAAGAAATTAGTGCCATGCTGCAAAAGTGGAAGACCCCCTACCTCGACATGAGCAAGTACCCATATTAAAATTCCCGCTGGAATAGAGGCTAGGACTGCTCTACCTAAAATGTGTAAAGTCCTATCTAACAAAGAAGAAGTTATAACTCGTAAGACTTGGGGTTTACGGTATGGTGGTAATTCGAGTGTAAAGGATGAAGGTATGCCTTTTAATAAAGTTTTCGATAAAATGTAAGAGATAAGCATCGTCAAGAAGATACCAATAAGAATTGTTCCTGTTAATAAAATTACAGTTGTAAAAGATGAGGCTAAATCCGAGCGGAATCCTACAAAGAACATAGTAAGAATTGCAATAATCGTAGGAAACCTTCCGTTACAAGGGACAAAGCAATTTGTTAAAATGGCAATCAAACGTTCCCTTGGGGAATCGATAATTCGGCAGCCAACTACCCCAACAGCATTGCAACCAAACCCCATACACATAGTTAATGCTTGTTTCCCACAGGCATGGCATTTACGAAAACAATGATCGAGATTGAAAGCAATTCGCGGCAAATAACCCAAGTCTTCTAGTAATGTAAAAAGTGGAAAAAAGATCATCATTGGTGGTAACATAACTGAAATAACCCAAGTTAAAACACGGTAAACTCCATCCATTAGAAGACTTAAAAAGCCTGAGGAAATACCTATATTCACAAAAAAGTTCTGTACATGTGGTTCCAAAAAATGAAAAAAGGAAAATAGCATTTCAGAAGGATAATTAGATAACGAAATAGTTAGCCAAAAAATGAACATCAATAGTAAAATCATAAGCGGAATACCTGTTTTTTTACTGGTGATATAAGAATCAATTTTACGGTCCTTTGCTTGATAGTTCTGGTTTTTATAAGTGACAACTTGCGAAGCAATGGATTCAGCCTTTTTTACTAAGGTAGAAACGATTTTGTTACTTAAATCTTGGGTAGTTATATCATCTTCCAATAGATTGGTTTTTGCTGTTTGTAAAGTATCCTTTAATATAGGGTCGTCAAAAAAATCTTGAGCAATATACTTTTTTATAGAATTTTGCATACATTCATCAGAGTGAAGTAATTGTAAAGCAAGCCAACGGCAATTATAATTAGGACTTAGTCTATTTTTTAGTACCTCTTCAATTGGCATTATTGCCTTTTCAATTGCTGCACTATAAGTTATATCCATTCCTCGAGGAGATTTAGTACTCATTTTTTCGACTTCATCCATTATTTCCGTTAAGCCTTGACCACTTCTAGCACTGGCTCCCACGACTGGAACTCCTAAAATATGCGATAACTTAGTTAAATTTATTTCGATTCCTTTTTTCTTGGCTTCATCCATTAAGTTGACTACTACAACTGCTTTTTTGGTTATTTCTAAAGTTTGAAGTACCAAGTTTAAATTGCGTTCTAAACAGACGGCATCACAAACGATAATCATGCCATCCTGTTCTTCAAAGCACACAAAATCACGAGCACACTCTTCTTCCTTAGAATGAGCAATTAACGAATATGTTCCAGGTAAATCGTAAAGTAAATACTCTCTATCATGATAAGTATAGGCACCACTCGCATTACTGACAGTTTTACCAGGCCAATTTCCAGTGTGTTGTTTTAGTCCTGTTAATCCATTGAACACCGTACTTTTGCCAACATTTGGATTACCTACTAAACCAATTTTTAGAAAAGAAGACTTATTTTTTACACGCTTTTTCTTCATACTCTCACCTAATCTTTTAATTCCACCAAAATTGACGAAGCATCATCATTCCGAATTGCTATTAATGCACCTCTAATCGAATAAGCATGAGGGTCACCAAACGGACTTTTTAATACACACTCTATTTCGGTTCCATCAATCATACCAATATCAAGTAATCTCCGTTTAATTGATTCTTCCGTCTCTACCTTTCTGACAATTACTTTCTTCCCTATTTGCATACAATGAAGTGGATAAAGTTTTTTCTTCATTTATAAACACCTTGCCTTTCAAAGTTGCCTTACGCTAACTCATAGTAATATATGAAGAAACTACAAAAAGGGGAATAAAATGACTAAAAAATCAGAATTTTATACGTTAAAGGGATACGATTTAAAAGACAAAAAGTTAATGACCTACGCCATGGAAGATTATTTAGAAATGATCTATCGGATATTTTGTCAACAAAAAAGTATTCACGTCAAAGAAATAGCCAAAGAATTGAATGTAAGTATTCCCTCGGCTTCGAAAATGATGAGAAAACTAAAAAGTAAAAAGTTAATAACGTTCGAAAAATATGGTGAGATTAGGTTACTCGAAAAAGGTAAAAAAACAGGTACCTTCTTGTTATGGAGGCACCAAGTTTTAACTGAGTTTTTTAGAGCTTTAAATGGTAAACACTTTACCTTGAAGCAAGTAGAAAGAATCGAGCACTTTATAGATTTCGAAACACTAAAAAATTTAGAAAGATTAACAAAAACATTATTAAAGAAAAACAAAAACAACTTACCCAAATAAGAGCAAGTTATTTTTTAATTAGTCACCTAGTGTTAACCCTATTGGACAATGGTCACTTCCTAAAACGTCCGAATAGATAGTCGTGTCTTTTACTTTTTGAAGCAGACACTTTGAAACAAGAAAATAATCGATTCGCCATCCTGCATTATGTTCACGAGCATGAAATAAATAACTCCACCAAGTGTACGCATCTTTTTGGTCAGGGTTAAAATACCTATATGTATCAATAAAACCACTATCTAAAAGATTAGTAAATTTGTCTCTTTCTTCGTCAGTAAAGCCAGCATTACCACGATTTTGCTTAGCATTTTTAATATCTATTTCGGTATGAGCCACATTGAAATCGCCACAAATTACAACAGGCTTCGTTTTCTCAAGATTTTTTACATAATTGCGAAAATCGTCTTCCCAAGTCATACGATATGAAAGACGTTGTAAATCCTTCTGAGCATTAGGAACATAAACATTAACTAAGAAAAAAGATTCATATTCTAAAGTTATCATTCTTCCTTCATGATCATGAATATCAATTCCCATACCATAAGTAACATTTATTGGTTTAATCCGGGAAAAAATCATAGTTCCAGAATAACCTTTTTTATCAGCAGGATTTAAATAAGTGTAATAACCCACTGGCTCAAAAGAAATCTCTTCTTGTAAAGCCTTTACTTCTTGCAAGCACACAATGTCAGCATCAACTTCCCGAAAAAACATATCGAAACCTTTGTTTAAGCACGCTCTTAAACCTGCCACATTCCAAGATACTAGTTTCACTAAAATCACCTCTCCACTACTAAGTAAATATACCATTTTACATACACAAAAACAATTAGAAAAATTTTTAAAAAAAATTGAAAGTTATTACTTTCGAAAAATTCACTAGGTTTGAACATTCCAATTCTTAATTTTCCCCTAGAGGAATTTTTAAAATTGCCCCAAAAATGCAGCACCAATTTCTAAAAATGGCGATTTGCAAAGTTTTTTCTAATGTGCTAATATGTCTTTACTTATATGAAAAAAGGAGGAATTTTATGCAAGAAAGCATACAAAAATTAAGTAACGAATTCAACAAAATCAAAGCACAAGGATTTATCAAGGGAATGTCTAAGGGCAATGGCAATGCTGGAAGAACACTAGAGTATTTACTTGGTAAAAGAACCATTGGAGGACCAGATGTCTTTCCTACTCCAGACTACTATGGAATAGAAATCAAAACGAGATTTTATAATTCCCAGTATAAAATCAGTCTCTTTTCAGTAGTACCAGATGGACCAGAGCCATTTGAAATCAAAAGAATCGCCGCAATGTATGGTTATCCAGCAAAAGAATTAAAAACAGCAAACGTTTTATTTGGAGAAATAGGTGCCAAAAGTCAAAGATCAATTGGAAGACACTTTAAATTCAAACTAGAAGTAAATAGAGACGACAAAAAAATATATTTGGTAGTATACAATAAATATGGAAGTTTAATAGAAAAGAAAAGTTATTGGTCTTTTGACTCACTTGAAGAAAGACTCAACTTAAAGTTAAGTTACTTAGCCTTAATAAAAGTAAGAGGACGAATCATAGAAGGAGAAGATTATTTTTCTTATCAAGATATTAAATTTTTTAAACTTAAATCATTTGATAAGTTCTTAGACTTAATAGAAGATGAAGTATTAACACTTGTTACCAAAATAGATATTCATAAAGATGCCGCACGATTAGGCCAAACTTATGATCACGGAACCAGTTTTCAAATAGCGGAAGAAAACTTACCATTACTATTTGACGAAATTACGATATAACCACATAATTTTATTCCAATTCCTCCATGGCATTAGGAACCTGGAATAATATCTTATTTTAAACGTCAAAGCAAAAAATAAATTTTATTACTTTGCCAAAAGTATGGCGATATTATTCTACCTAATGTCATGGATTTTCTCGGCATAAAGCAAAGTACCCCTGAGAGCTTTAAATAAGAAGACCCTTCGCTTAGAGATTACCGCCGGGGCTTGGAAACAAGGGGAACAAAAAAAAGGAACCTAATAAAAGTTCCTAATTTCTAACTGGTCGGAAAGACAGGATTTGAACCTGCAACCCCTTGGTCCCAAACCAAGTGCTCTACCAAGTTGAGCCACTTTCCGAACTGGTGCGCTCGAAGG
>CANQDB010000019.1 GCA_947591175.1 uncultured Bacilli bacterium | reverse complement strand
TTTCCACTTTGTTGTGTGGCGCATTTTTCTACTCCTGGGGGGGGGTATATAAAAAGATACAATCCATTTAATAAAATTAAGATTATTTCAATATTGTCCATTGTAATTATTATTAATTTGCTTATCTTTATTTCGTCTTATAATATCACGGCAGTTAAAATAGAAAATTACCTAATTAATCCCACAAACAATTTTACTCAAAGTATAATGACCTTTGCAAATAATAATATTTTAGTTGTAATTTTGAGTATTTGCATTTTTGAAATTTTTACGAGAATAAAGATTCCAAATATAAAGTTTATAAATTACATTGCCTCAGGAACTTTTATGGTATATTTACTTCATGATAATTATTTATTTTATGATTTATGGGGAACTATAGATTGGATTTCAATTTTATATATCAATATACCAAAATTTTTAATAACATTACTTACTGTTGGATTGTTAACTTTCATATTTGGAATCCTAGTTTATTCATTATATAATTTAGTTATCAAAATTTTTCTAAAATATAAGACGATATTTTTAAAAGACTAAAGTAAGATTCTTTTAAATAAGTCTTTTTAGTAATAAAAAAACGTATTCTTGTAATCGATTGCTTTTTCATTTATACTTAAGATAAGGGGTTAGAGAATTGCTCAATAGAAAGGAGAGCCTATGAAAGGAATTATTTTAGCAGGAGGATCGGGAACTCGTTTATATCCGATTACGGAAGGAATCAGTAAACAACTGGTACCGATTTACGATAAACCGATGATTTTTTATCCGCTTTCGACTTTGATGCTAGCGGGTATCCAAGATATTTTACTAATTACTACAGAAGAAGATCAGCCGGGTTTTAAGCGACTTTTTGGAGATGGATCAAAATTTGGACTCCATTTAGATTATGTCGTTCAAAAGAAACCGGAAGGCCTTGCTCAAGCCTTTACATTAGGTAAAGACTTTATCAGAACTGATACTTGTGCCATGATTTTAGGTGATAACATTTTCTACGGCAATGACTTAGTCAAGAAATTAAAGGAAGCACGAAAGAATGCCGAAGAAGGTTATGCCACTATTTTTGGTTATCAAGTAAAAGATCCTGAACGCTTCGGAATCATGGAAGTCGACGGAAATCACAATGTTTTATCAGTCGAAGAAAAACCCAAGGTTCCAAAGAGTGACTTTGCTATTACGGGCTTATATTTTTATGATAATAGTGTCATCGACAAAGCTTTAAAAGTTAAAAAGTCTGCTCGTGGTGAATACGAAATAACCGATATTACTAGAATGTTTTTAGAAGAACATCGCTTAAAAGCAGACCTCTTAGGAGGAGGCTATGCTTGGTTTGATACCGGTTTAACTGACAGTTTATTAGATGCTAGTAACACTATTAAAACTTTACAAAATTTACGAGCATCAATTATCAGTTGTCCCGAACAAATCGCCTATAAAAATGGTTGGCTAACTGATGAACAACTACTAGCTAGAGCCAAACAATTGGAAAAAAATGACTATGGCAAATATCTTATGAAAACATATCAACAAGGAAGACATTAAAGATTTTATTGATAAATAATAATAAAAATCCACCTAAATTAATTCGGTAACTATCAAAATAAATAAACATTAATAAATGGTAAGGAGATCTAAAATGAAAATAATAGGAGTAATTCCAGCTCGTTATGAAAGTAGTCGTTTTGAAGGAAAACCGCTTGCCGATATTTTGACAAAACCAATGATATGGTGGACATATCAGCAAGTAAAAAAGGTAAAAGGGTTAGATGCAGTCTACGTTGCTACAGACGATAAAAGAATTGTCAAGAAGTGTGAAGAATTAGATATAAAAGTTATTTTAACAAGTAATAAGCACACTATGATGTTAGAAAGTATACATGAAGTTTCTACGAAAATAGAGGCTGATTTATATGTATCTATTGCGGTAAACGAACCTTTAATCGAGCCTGAAGCCATCGAAAAAGTAATAAATGAATTTAAAAAAGAACATCAAGAGGTTATTAGTTTAAGAACAAGAATTAGTAATCCAGTAGATGTTATCAATTCGACTACAATTAAAGTAGTAACAGATATAAACAGCTATGCCTTGTATGCTTCGAGAAATCCTATTCCACATCCTAAAGCCTCTCTCAACTATGATTATTACAAACGTATAGATGTCTATGGACTTACAAAAACGGCCTTAGAGTTATTCGTAAGTCATAAAAAGGGACCATTAGAATCGATTGAAGATTTTGATCTTTTACGTTTCTTAGAATATGGTATGAAAGTAAAAATTGTGGACGTAACATCAAAAACGATTTCTGTCGATACACTTAAGGATTTAAAAAGAATTACTGAATATATCGAAAAACAAAAGAAAAAAGCAATACGGGGAGTGATAAGAATTGAAAGTAGTTGGAATAATCCCAGCAAGATTCAAAAGTAGTCGTTTCGAAGGTAAACCACTAGCGGACATCCTAGGTAAACCAATGATATGGTGGGTATATAATCAAGTGAAAAAAGTAAAACAATTAGACGAAATTTATGTGGCTACTGATGACGATAGAATTAAAGAAGTTTGTGAAAAGTTTCAAATGAATGTAATCATGACTAGTGATCAACATAAAACACCGACTGATCGTATTCATGAAGTATCTGATAAAATTAAAGCGGATATTTACTTATCTATTAACGGTGATGAACCATTGATTGATCCAAAGACAATTGAAGCCGTAATTCCCAAAAACAAACCAACTGATCTGCATGTTGCTAATATTATCACTACTATTGAGGATGCTAGTGAAGTAGTAGATCCTACAAATTTAAAAGTAGTAGCAAATGAAATGGGGGTGGGTATTTACATATCTCGCACGCCAGTTCCATATCCCAAAGATCCAATGGATTTTCAATATAAAAAACATGTTGGTGTATATGCCTTTAATAAAGAAGCTCTTGATTTCTATGTAAATACTAGGCGTGGTCAAGTAGAGCAAATTGAAGACATAGATTTGTTACGTTACATTGAAAATGATATTCCAGTTCATTTTATAGATGTTAATTGCCATACACTTTCGGTTGACACACCTAAAGATTTAGATTGTGTCGTCGAAAAGTTAAAACAACACCAAGAATCTTAAATCATTATAGAAGGAGGTATAAATGTGATTGTTCCATTTTTGTTTTGTAGTACAGGAGATATTTCTTTTGCTTTATGGCTTTTTTATAAATATATGGACTTTGCTTTAAAAAACGACTATCCAGTGATTGCTAATATAGACTATTTTAAGAATCCTTCGTATTATGAAGCCCAAAACGAACAATGTTTTCAAAATGTTATCGATGGTTACAATAGTAATTATGGCTTTTTGAAACCTACGGATGATATGATGAAAAAATTAAAAAAATTTCCTTTTACTGATGCTGAGTATAAGCAAATTATGAATGTTTATCCTTCTCTTGAAATAGGATGCAAGAAATTATTGATAGAAAAGAATGAAAAGTTCGAAAAAATTATAATAGATAAAATAGAGTCTATTGAAAAGCAATATGGAAAAATTGATGCCATAATAACGTGGACTTGGTTTAAAAGTTTAGAGAATGTTTGTAAGAAGAAAAAAATAAAACTTCTTCAACTTGAATTAACTACTTTTCGTCCAGCCATATATCAGACGATGCTTGGCTATTTTCAATTTTACGATAAATACGAT
The DNA here is from genome assembly GCA_947591175.1 of uncultured Bacilli bacterium. GTDB lineage: Bacteria > Bacillota_I > Bacilli_A > RF39 > UBA660 > Faecenecus. The sequence continues at coordinate 12,820 of CANQDB010000019.1, read as the reverse complement.
AGTCTTAAAATGGATAAGGATTACCTAAGTTTTATGAATGAAGTAGGGAATCTTAAATTCTTTAATAGAAAAGAGTTACTAGCATTATTTCTTGATAAAAACCAATTAAGATTTTTAAATCATTTGAATGATTCTCCAAAATATGAACTAGGAATTAGTATTGGAATGTTAGATTATTCCGAAACAGCAAAATGTCATATTGATGAAAATAAATTATTGAAACAAATAAATCAAATGGTGCCTCTTGAAAAAATATCTTTACGAATGCATCCGAATAGAGTTCGTGATAAAGAAAAGTTTGGGAAATATGCAATAGATAAATCAAATAACGCATTAGAATGGATTCTAAAAAACAAGAGAATTGTGAGTGCGGGTTCGAATATTGCTTTTGAAACGATGTTATTAGGTAGAACTTCGTATGTAATGGGAGATAACTATCCATATCGTTGGGGAGGAGTAACTTCATTAGAGCAAATCGAAGATAAAATTTGTGAGATATCATATTTAAATTATATTATCTTTGCTTACTATGCTCCATATGATTTAATGTTCGATAAAGATTATATTGAATGGCGTATGACGAATCCAACTCTCCAAGAGATTTATGAATATAATCAGCAATACCTCTTAAAAAATTTTCATTTAGATAAAAATATCTTCAACATCAGTCCAAAGAATCGGCTTGTAGAAATTATTTCTAAATCTAAAAATATATCGATAGAAGAAGCAAATGAAATATTAAAAAACGAACCGTCTTTATTAGAAGAAAATGAAAAATTAAAAGCATCTTTACAAGGAATACAATCAGAGTATGCTAAAGTAATCAACAGCAAGTCCTGGAAAGTAACAAAGCCGTTGCGCTGGGTTACCAACCATCTTGGAAAAAATAAACTAAAAAAAGACTGAGAATTTAAAAAGTGTCAATTAATAGGAAATTTTAGGATTTATCTTTATCGATAAATCTTTTTTTGATAGAATAAGAGTTGAAAGAGGGGAAACTATGAAAGACGCGATAAGAAAATTTTGGAATGAAGAAGGTGCTCATCTAAAACCACTAGATTATCTAGTGATAGCTATTATGATGATTTTATATGGTATCCTATCTTTTCACCAATTAGGAGTAACAAGTAACCCTGAAACATATTTTTATGTCATGGGTAGTAATAACCAGGTTGATATCGAGTTGAAAGAGAAGACTTCGATTACTAAAATAAGACACTTTACAGGTGGTGAAATGGGTACTTATGAACTTTTCTATTCCCTTGATGGAAATGAGTTTACACCACTCGATAATTATCTTGAACAGGATGCTGTCTTTGCTTGGAAAGACTACGATACCGATCAAGAACTAAAATATTTACGAATTGTCGGTTTAACCGATAACAGTCAATTAGGTGATATCCAACTATACGACCGTTATGGTAATAAAGTTGAAGCTACTGCTATGAATGATATTAGTGGTGTCGTTTTAGACGAAATTGATACTGTCCCAGATCAAATCAGTTTTGAAAATAGTACTTACTTTGACGAAATTTATTTTGCTCGTGCTGCTTACGAATACATGAATAAGTTACCTGCTTACGAATGGGTTCATCCACCTTTAGGTAAAGCCATTCAAATGATTCCAATGCTCTTCATGGGCATGAATCCATTTAGTTATCGTTTGATGGGTAATATTGCCGGTATCTTGATGATTCCAGCCCTTTATATCTTAGCTAAAAACATGTTTAAAAAGAGAAAATATGCAATCCTTGCAGGCTCTTTAATGGCTCTAGATACTTTCCACTTTGCCCAATGTAGATTAGGTACAGTTGATTCGTTCTTGGTACTATTCCTCTTGTTGTCATTCTTATTTATGTACCAATATATTTCGTTAACTAAGAAAGATTCCTTGTGGAAACGTTTAATTAAACTATTCTTTTCAGGGTTCTTCGTCGGTTGTGCAATTGCTACTAAGTGGACTGGTCTCTTTGGTGGCCTTGCTTTAGCAATCATTTTCTTTGCTGATTTAATCTATAAAAACTTCGGTAAAGATAAACATTGGACGACTGATACTACTTTGATAATTCTTGCTTGTGTTGGTTGCTTCATCATTGTTCCAATCCTAATCTATGTCGGTTGTTATTTTATGTTTCCAAATATGAATCCATATCAAATTACGGATTTGTCGTCATTAATCGAAGAGACTAAAGCAATGTACCAATATCATGCGACATTAGATGCTACTCATCCATTTACTTCTGCTTGGTACAGTTGGCCATATCTATATAAACCGGTATGGTACTATGTTTCATACTTTGCTGGAAATATGCGTTCGACTATCTCTTGTATCGGTAACCCCGCTATTTGGTGGCCAAGTATCTTAGCGTTAGTTTATGTTTTGATCGAAGCCTTCCGTAGTCGTAAAAAAGAATATTGGTTTATCATTGTTGCCTTCCTATGTATGTGGCTTCCATATTCCTTTATCGGAAGAGTCATGTTCTTATATCATTACTTCCCAGCTTTACCATTTGCCATGTTAGCCTTAGTTGCTTTATTTAAGTATCTAACCGATAAACTACACTTGCGACATATGATAGTAATTTACTTTGTTGTCGTTCTAGTATTCTTCTTGTTGTTCTATCCGATGGCTAGTGGTATGCTAATTCCAGGAGAATATGCGGACTTCATGCAATGGCTTCCACAATGGTTCTTCTAAAAATATAAAATTTATGTAAAAAATAAAAAGAAACTCTTCCGTAGAGGTTCTTTTTTTGCTATAATGAAAATAAGGTGATAACTGAATGGGAAAAGTCTTATGTATCGGTCATAGTGCTTATGATATTACCATGCCAGTGGCAGAGTTTCCAAAAGAAAACTCGAAAGTGCGCATTAATGAGACTGTTTCTTGTAGTGGAGGGGCTGCGACCAACGCGTGCATTTTATTAGCCAGTTGGGGATATGACACTTATCTAGCGAGTGTCGTAGGAAATGATGAAAATGGAAGTAAAATTGAAACAGAATTAAAAAACTTAGGAGTCCATTTGGATTATTTCGAAAAAAGTGTTTCTTTTAGTACTACGACGAGTTATATCCTCGCCAATCAACAAAACGGCTCGAGGACAATCGTTATCAGTAGAACCAAACAAATAGAAGCGTCCGATAAAGATTTTAAGGATTCCTTTGAGGCTTTAATACTGGATGGCGAAGAACTATCTTTAAGTAAAAAGGCTCTAGAGATGTATCCAGATGCTTTAAGTATTCTAGATGCTGGAAACCTGAAACCGAATATCGTCGCTTTAGCCAAAGACGTGAAGTATTGTATTGCTTCCCGAGACTTTGCTGAAGAGTATTGTAAAGTACCACTTGATCCTAAAAGTGAGGATGACTTAATACGTTGTTATGAAATCATGAAGAAAGATTTTCAAAACAATATCATTATCACTTTAGGTGAAAAGGGTAGCTTTACCAAAGACGATGCTGGTTATCATATCGTACCGAGTATCAAAGTTAAAGCTGTCGATACGACAGGTTCAGGTGATCTTTACCATGGGGCCTTTCTTTACTTTATAAAAGAAGGGTATTCACTTCTAAAAGCCATGCGACTTGCTAACATAACAGGAGCCTTGGCTGCCGAAGGTTTAGGTAGATCCAACTCGATTCCGTCACTAGACGATGTGCTCCGAAAGGAAATGGAAGATGATCTTATATGAACATGTTCCCACTTTAGACCTCCACGGAGAAGATAGAACTTTTGCTAGAATCCGTGTTAAAGAATTCCTCGATGACCAAGTTAAGATGAAGAACGTTCGCGTTGTTATCATTCATGGTAAAGGCTCGGGAATTATAAGGAAAACTGTCCAAGAAGTTTTAGCCCAAGATAAACGAATCGAACATTTTGAATTAGATTTATTTAACGAAGGCCAAACCTTGGTACAATTTAAAAAAAATATTTGACATATCATCACCTTTGTGGTACAATACAAGCCGTAAAGTGATGAGGGGGAGAGAAATATGTACTCAGAAGATTACGAAGAAAAATCACAAAAGAAGGAATTTCCATTTAGAGATTTCTTACTAAAACTTATTTTAATTATCATCTTTGTATTACTATTAGTTTGGCTTGTTCCATGGCCAAACAACCGTGTTTTAACGGATCGCATTTTCAATGCTAACATTCAAGAAATGAAGGATGCGTCTTTGCTTTACTTTACGAAGGATCGTCTTCCTGCTAAAGTAGGCGATAAGAAGACTGTTACACTTCGTGAAATGTTAGACTTGAAATTACTTTTACCATTTACAGATAAGAATGGTAAGTCTTGTGATGTAGACAAGTCTTATGTCACGATCGAAAAACTTGAAGATGAATATCTTTTAAAAGTTTACCTAAAATGTGGTGATGAAGAAGATTACATCTTAGTCCATGTAGGATGCTATGCTTACTGTACGACGGAAGTTTGTGAAAAGAAAGAAGATAAGGTGGCAACAAGCACACCAACTCAAACAAACAAACCACAACCAACAAGTAATCCACAACCAACAAATACACCTAAGCCAGGTACACCAACACCTACACCTAGTGGTACTCCGACACCAAGTGATTCTGAACCATACTGTTCGTTAACAGTAACTGATGGAACTCTTGCTTCAGATGGCAGTTACGTTTCGAATGTAACCATCGGTTGGGCTTCAAAAGGATCAACTAATGGAGCCTCTATTACGAACTATGGATTAGGTTCTTCACTTAATTATCAAGGTGCAAATAGCTTTGTAGTATCTCAAAATGGTACGACTACTGTCTATGGATTCGTAAAAGATTCAAAAGGTAAAACAGCATCTTGTAGTATTACTGTAAATAAGAAGAACCAAGACGTTACACCAACTACTGAATACGAATATCAATACAGTAAAGATATAAATAAACAATATTCTGAATGGGGTGCATGGAGCAAAGATACAGTTTATGTAGATGCCGATAATATCCCATTTGGTAACTATGAATTCTATCAAATCGAGAACTTAGGTGCTCGTAGAGAAGTAATTGGTTACAAAAACTATACATTAACTTATAAGAAAACTAAACCAGTCTATGTTGGAAGTTATGATCGTTATACATGTACTGGATACAAATATGAAGTTGTCGACAATGTCGTATATTCAGTATCTAGTGATTGGCAAAGAACTAATGAAGTCTATACGGGAGACGTTGCTCCACGTGATTCTGCTACTGAACAATGGCGTTTCGAATCAGTTGATCAAAGTACATGCTTACCAACTTGTACGGATCACTCTTTAGCTAAATGGCGTAAATACACAAGATCTGCTACACCTGCTCAAAGCTCTGTAAGTAGCAGTAATGGTACATTGACATGTGCTCAAGTAAGTGTTGAAAAAGTTCCAGTATATGCAACTGAAACGAATTACGAAACAGTTACTGCTAAAGTTGATGTTTATGCTGACGTTAAATACTATCGCTTTAGAAGTAGAACTTTAGTTAAAGATGCATATACAGATATTAAATGGGCTTCAACTCCAAATGATCAAACATTAACTTCACAAGGATACACTTATACTGGTGTAAAACGTGTAAAATAGGGGAGTGATTAACTATGAATATGAATAACAATGAAAAAATCGTAGGATATCAACTTATCGTTCCTGAAAGCCTTCCAGATAGTTTAAATAACGCTACTGAACAAGAGAAGAAAAATTACATATCGATGATTTTCAACGATGCTTTTTGGGGTAATAAGTATGAAAATGAAGTAGCTGTTTTAGTTCAATATCCAAATAGAGTTAGTTATCTTAATTCTGTAGGTGAACTATTAAATGAGCTAAACAGATCATACACGAAAGAAGAAAGAAAAGAAATTATCGCTCATTCGTCAAGAACAATCATGACGGCTGAAGAAGTAGATTTCCTTAAAACAGGAGCAAATTTACCACAAGAAGAATCTGACCGCTTCACTTCATATATGAAATGGATGGAGGCAATTAAACCAGATTCTAAGGTGTTAGCTAGTTATCAAAAGAAAACAGGAATTCTATCTAGATTTATTGCTGGACATAAGGTAAATGTTTTCGGTACAGGATTACCTGTAAAAGCAGCCACAGCTGCTATCGATTCTGAAGAAATCGATCCTTCATTAAATAATAGCGTTAACCCTGAAGAAAGTAAACGTTTCAAAGTTTTTGGAAAAGTTCCAAAACGTGTTATGTTAGGAGCTGCAGCTATCGCTGTAGCAGGAGCAGTTGCTATTGGTGCACACTTCATGAATAAAGATAAGAAGAACGATACAATTTTAACTCCTGTCTCTACTAGTGATGTAGTTACTCCAGAAGATGCTAATGAAACTCTCCTTACAGCTGTTAATGATGCCGATGCTCTTAAAATGACTGAAGAAGAAAAGAATTTCATTAATGCTAAAGAAAAAGCTTTAAATACTTACGTTTCAATGATTGATGAAGCCTATGCTCAAGGAAAAATTCCTGATCAAACAATTGAGGTATTAGGTACTGAAGGCCAAACCATTTCTATTCAGTTAAAAGATCTATTAAAGATTTCTGGAAAAGAATACTCTGCTGCAAGATTTTCATGGGTTAATCACGATGTCAATTATTTTGCTGAATTAAACCTTGATTCACATGACACAATTACTTCATTACGTGATTCATTTAGAGCAAAATTAGTTGCGGGCTTAACATTAATGGATGAAAGCAACATTGGAACTTTCAAAGATTTCTTCCATAATTTCTTCGAAACTGAAGAAGATCGTATCACGATGGATAATTACTTGGATAAATTAATTCAAGTTGATTCTAAGACAGGAGAAAAGAAAGCAACTTCAGAACAAGATATGTTCAATGCTATCTTCGCCTTTGCTTCGACAAATCGTGAAAACCAAAATGCTAAATTCATGATAGATGGCTTCTTATTATTAAGTGCCTCTCAACGTGGCTTAATTTTTGAGGAAACATTAAATGAAAACGGTTATTCGGCATTTGCTTTAACGGATCATCCAACAGAAGCTGAATTAGAACAATATCGTAAACTATCAGTTGAACAAGGTTATACGATGACTTCTGATGTCTTCGGTGATGAACAATGTGATATTTACATTGATTCAACAATGAAAGATAGATTCGCTACTAAAGCTAATGAAGAAAAAGAATTCTATAAAGAGAATAAACGCTTAGATGATCAATTCAATTACTACCTTGTTTCTCGCAATGATAAGACAGCTAGTGCCTTAGATGAATTCATGGCTAAGAGAAGTATGGAATTACGTGGAATAAAGAGTGATTCTAAAACAGCATCAGGAAGCTATGCTAAAGGTGTTTATGCTAGCGGAGGATCTAGAGTAGTTACTAGAACCGAATATTATGATCCAGATACTGCTCGTAGATTATTCCCTAATGAGGTTGCGGCTATCGAAGCAGAAATGAATGCTAAAACTCAAGCTAGTAAGGATGCTTTAATCGCTCAAGATCAAGCTGCTCATCCAAATCATAGTAATTACACTGAGACGCCACCTGCTGATACATCTGAAAAATCTGAATTAGTAGGTAAAGAAGAAGGACCTACTAAAAAGAATCCTGATGCTCCAGAGTACGATGGACCAACTACTTGGACAGATCCTACTGATGGTACAACTCATACTGAAGATAGTGATCATAAGGGTGCTGCTAGTCAAGAAAATCAAGAAAATAAAAATCAATGGGGAGATTTAGGACCACAATGGGATTACGGAACTGAATCACCTGCAAATTCTACTCCTGCACCTACTACTCCTCCAGCACCAGTTACACCTCCAGAAACAACTACTACACCTCCTGATTCTGCTGGTGATGTAACTGTTCAACCTGAACTTAGTGATAGTGATGAAGGAATTCACTTTGAAGAAGGAGATTTTGTTCCATATACTGCCGATGATGGTGCTGCTGCTACCGCAATTGATGATAGTGCTGCCACTGTAGCAGTTGAAACAGATGCAGCTGCTCCAATTTCTATTGGGGGTCAGGACTTCTATATTCCTTCTCCTGAAGACCAACAAGCAACTCTTGAAGACTATATTAATGCTCAAGTTAACCAAGCTGCAGATCCAGCGGCCGCTATCAACCAAGATGCTGATCAAATGGATGGAATGACTCGTTAATAAAAATTCTAGGAACGAATTTATCCGTTCCTTTTTCTATGCTTAAATAAATTAAAAAAAATATGGACATACTAAACATGGTGATTATAATGAAAGTAAGACTTGGCTATGTAGCTCTTCCTTTAACAATAGATATCACATCTTCCAAGACGATAACCTATACTCATTTTAAAGAGAAAAAAGATATAGAAGGCTACCATCACATAGATAATTTAATTAAAACAAATTTAGATTCACTTATGGAAATTCTAAAATACAATGTCAGAAACGATATCCATTTTTATCGCTTAACTTCTAACCTTATCCCTTTAGCAACCCTCGAAGAAGTGCCTTTTGACTATATTAATCCCTATTTAAAAAAATATCATGAAATAGGGGAATATGCTTTAAAAAACAACCTACGGCTCGATTTTCATCCCGATCAATACTGTATCTTGAATAGTACTAATCCTAAAGTAGTTAAAGGTGCCATCGAGATATTAAAGTACCATAACGCTTTGTCTGAAGCTTTTAAGTTCAAAGACGCCAAATTGATTTTACATATCGGTAGCAGTCAAGGCGGTAAAAAGGCAAGCCTTACGCGTTTCAAAAATAACTTTTTAAAGTTACCCGGTGAAATTCGCCAAAGAATTGTCTTAGAAAACGACGATAAAGTGTTTAATGTAGTCGATACTTTAAGACTTTGTGAAGAGTTAAAAGTACCTATGGTACTTGATTATCACCACTTTTTGTGCAATAATAATAAAGAATTAATAAGAGATTATTACGAGAAGATTTTTGCAACTTGGAAAAGTTCATCATGGCCTCCGAAAGTTCATTTTTCGTCTCCTAAGAACAAAACTAAAAAAGATTTTCGTAGTCATCATGATTATATTGATACTGATAGTTTTATTTCTTTTTTAGAAGAAGTTAAAGATAAGACAAGTGAACTTGATATCATGATCGAAGCTAAAAAGAAAGACTTGGCCCTATTTCGACTTGTAAGAAGTTTAAAATATAAAACGAACTATCGTTTTATCGATAGTACTACATTTATTGTAGAATAGATGAAAGAAGGTGAATTAATGGAACACGATCTTATTACCGAAGTCCGTAGTAAAGTAGATATCGTGGATGTCATTAGTTCGTACCTTCCACTTACCCAAAAAGGTAAAAATTACTTTGGAGTATGTCCTTTCCACGATGATACTAATCCCTCGATGAGTGTTTCAAGAGAGTTACAAATTTATCGTTGTTTTTCATGTGGAGCCTCGGGGAACGTCTATAATTTTGTCATGAACTACGAACATATATCTTTTAAAGAAGCCTTGGCTCTACTCGCTAACAAAGCGGGAATCGAATTAAAGAACTTTAAAATAACTGAAAAAAAACAGGCTAACGAAGTATTTTATAAAGCCTACGAATTAGCCGAAAAATTCTATCAGAACAATTTGAATTCGTCACTTGGTAAAATTGCCCGTAACTACTTAAAAGAAAGAAGTCTAGGTGAAGATGTCATCAAGGAATTTGGTGTAGGTCTTGCTCTAAATGGAAACACTAACGTAATAGATTTATTAAAGAATAAAGGGTATGATTTGAAGACTCTAAACGAAATAGGTCTAGCTAATTCTGACCGCGATACATACTTTAACCGCATAATGTTTCCTTTACATGATTTAGAAGGAAGAATTGTAGGTTTCTCAGGTCGTATCTACGATGGAAGTACAAATAATAAATACTTAAATACCAAAGAGACGCCAATCTTTAAAAAAGGCCAATTATTATATCATTATGCCATGGCCAGAGAAGAGGTGCGAACTAAAAAGTACGTAATCGTGATGGAAGGCTTCATGGATGTCATAAGAGCTAGTACGATTGGGGTCAAAAACACTATCGCCTTGATGGGAACTGCTATGACCGATGAACAGGCGAAACTAATTATCCGTTTATCCAAAGACGTAATCCTCTGTTTCGATGGCGATGAAGCAGGTCGTCATGCGACCATGGTAAACGGTGAAGCCTTACTTAAATTAGGGCTTAAACCCAAAGTTATTGCTCTAACTGGTGGGGATGACCCTGATACTTTTATTTTGAAAAAAGGTAAAGAACACTTCTTGAGTCTAATCGAAAGTGCGATTCCCTTTACCGATTTTAAACTAAAAGTCTTAAAAGAAGGTGTCGATTTACAAAGTGAAGAAGCAATTGCCGGCTACATCAACACCGTAATTACGGAAACTTGTAAATGGGATGATGAAATTAGACAAGAAATTGTTCTAAAAAAACTTGCAAAAGAATTCAATTTAGAGTATAATACCCTCGAAAAAAGATTCCAAGCGATTAAAGAAGAACAACAAAAAGAAAAGCAACATATTGCTCCAAAAACGTATGCTCTACCAAAGAAAAAACGCCGTGATAAATATGTAATCGCGATGCATTCTCTATTATACTATATGTTAATGTCCGACAAGATAGTCCATAAAGTCGATCGTGAGGGCTTGTTCTTCCCATCAGAAAAAGAACGAATTCTTGCATCAGAAATATCGTATTATTACAAAAAATATGGTATAATGAAAATTGCAGATTTTTACACTTATCTAAATGATAAAGAAACGTTAACGAATCTTTTGACCGAAGTTCTATCACTTGACCTTGGAACGGAAGTTCCAAGTGAAGAAGTCGATGCTTTGTTTAAAGTGATCAAAGATTATAATGTGAACCTAGAAGCCAAAAGGTTAGAAGAAAAGATGAAAGATGAGATTGATCCACTTGAAAAAGCAAAGTATGCCGAAAGAATTAGGGAACTAAGAATGGGGAGTTGAGAAAGATGCCAAGCGAAATTAAAACAATGGAAGAACGCAAAGAAAAATTAGTCAAACTAGGAAAAGAAAAAGGTCATATCACCTACGAACAACTAGCTGAAGAATTAAAAGGACTAGAAGTCGATAGTGATAGCCTAGATGATTTATATAACACCTTTGTCGAAAACGGAATTGAAATAGTCTCTGAAGAAGGAGAAGAAGAACCGGTTGAGGCCGATGGAGGAGTCTCTTTAGATAATATCGAAGATTTGACTCTTTCGAAAGATATCAAGATTAATGACCCAGTTAGAATGTATTTAAAGGAAATAGGTCGTATTAACTTACTTACGTCCGATGAAGAGTTCGAGTATGCTCGTTTAGCTGAACAGGGTGACGAGTACGCCAAAAGAATGCTAGCGGAATCTAACCTCCGTTTAGTCGTATCGATTGCTAAGCGTTATGTCGGTCGTGGTATGTTATTCCTTGATTTAATTCAAGAAGGAAATATCGGTCTAATGAAAGCCGTCGATAAGTTCGATCCCACTAAAGGATACAAATTTTCAACTTATGCCACTTGGTGGATTAGACAAGCTATTACGCGTGCTATTGCCGACCAAGCAAGAACTATTAGAGTACCTGTCCACATGGTTGAAACGATTAATAAACTAGCTCGTGTGCAACGTCAATTAACCCAAGAGTTAAACCGTGAACCAACGGATGAAGAAATTGCTAAAAAGTTAGGCATCAGTGTGGAAAAGGTGCGTGAGGTATATAAGATAAGCCAAGATCCAGTTTCGTTAGAGACTCCAATTGGCGAAGAAGATGATTCGCATTTAGGTGATTTCGTTCCGGACGAGCGAACGATGTCTCCTGAAGAATATGCGACAGTCGAATTATTGAAAGAAGAGTTAAGTGATGTTCTTCTCACTTTAACGGAAAGAGAAGAGAAAGTTTTACGTCTTCGTTTTGGCTTGGACGATGGACAATGTCGAACTCTTGAAGAAGTAGGTCAAATCTTTGGTGTTACCCGTGAACGTATCAGACAAATCGAAGCCAAAGCCCTACGTAAACTAAGACATCCATCTCGTTCACGTAAGTTAAAGGATTTCTTAACTGACTAATGAAATTAAATGAACGTTTAAGTGTGGTTGCATCTTTCGTAGAAGAAAAAAGAAGTATTATAGACGTGGGATGCGATCACGCTTTTTTATCTATTTATCTACAAGAAAACAAGCACCCTAAAAAAGTGGTCGCTAGTGATAATAAAGAAGGACCTCTAGCGATTGCCAAAGAAAATATCAAGAAAGCTAAATTAGAAGATAAGATAAAGGTAACCTTAGCCGATGGTATCAAGGATATGGATAGTGATATCGATACTATTATTATATCTGGTATGGGTGGCCGTAATATGGTTGGAATTTGTAAGTATGAATCACAAAAGATGAAACAGATTCAAACGATTATTTTATCGCCTAATAACGATGTTGATGTCGTTCGAAAAGAATTTTGTAAAATGGGTTTCCATATCGATAAAGAGTCTTTAGTCGAATATAAAAATGTAATCTATCCCGTTATTAGATTTCAAAAGGGAAGAAAACACTATACTAAAGAAGATTATCTCTTAGGACCAATCTTACGAAAAGAAAAAGGTAAACTCTTTTTAGAATTAAATAACAACGAAGTAAAACAAAAGGAACTTCTCTTAAAAGTTTTACCTAAGGGTTATTGGCGTCGTAAGTGGGAGATTAAAAGAGAGTTAAAAATAAGAAAAAGTATTTAAATGCACTTGTCAATTTAACAGTCAATTTGACAGGTGTTTTTTGTCAAATTGCTTGACTGGGGGGGGGTATGTTTAGATTATAATATAGATATACTAGAGGGGATTACAAAAGAAAATATACTTCACGT